>CAMCFM010000459.1 GCA_945874095.1 Candidatus Kuenenia stuttgartensis | reverse complement strand
TCGTTTTTCATACCAAAGTTTTACCCGCGATCAACGCTCCGTGGCTTTTCGTAACTTCGGCTTAGGCTTGGATTTTTCCGTCGCCACATCGGCTTTGAGCAGTTCAATGGCCTTGGATAGCTGTTCGTCCTTGCCAGCGGGCATGTCTCCGGGTTGCGGCCAGAGGATCACATCAGGGACAGCTCCGTTGAGTTCCATATCCTCGCCATTATCGCGCAAGTACCAGCCACGGAAAGGCAATCGGAGGAATCCGATATCCGTGATGGCCGTTCCACCTGTACTTACCACTCCACCTGCTGTGGGCACACCCACCAGTTTCCCGCGTTTCAGGGTTTTGATGGCATGGCTGAAAATCTCGGCGTTTGAAAAGCTGTTCTGGTTGCACAGAACGATGATGGGCTTGCGCCAGGCGGCAAAGACCAAGCGGTCGTGTGGGTAGCCAGTCATTGTCCCACCACGCGGAACTGTCAGGGCATGAATAGGTTGCGTCAGGCTGGTCAGCAGCAGATCGGCTGTGGATCCTCCTCCGTTCTCACGGACATCGATCACCAGACCGTCCTTACCAGCACCGGCATCGTACAAATCCTGTTCAAATTGATGAAAACTGCGCTGATCCATCGCCTTGATATGGAGGTAGCCGAGCGTTCCTCCGGAGAGTTTCTCGACCATCGCCCGATTCTGATCAATCCAGTGGTTGTACAAAAGACCGCCAATCCCCTGGACTGAGATCGGCCGAATCGCCACCTGGCGTTCTTCATTCTTAACCGACCTAACCTTCAGGCGAATCTCTCGATCCAATGGCCCATTCAGGACTTCTGTTAAGTCCATTGAGGGATCAACCGGCTTGTCGTCGATGGTCAGGATGGTCTCTCCAGCCACCAGACGACTCCCAGCACGATCTGCCGGAGTGCCTTTCAGGATGTCACGAATTTTCAGGCCGGGGCCTTTATACGCTAGGTCAAAACGAGCACCCAGATAGGCGGTGACGGGTTTCCAGCTTGGACCAGTTGCGACTAGTTCGCCTGAGGTTGGATCAGGACGAGTGGAAACACCGGGGTAGAATCCAAGATGGGAGCCATTGATTTCACCCAGCATCAGCTGGACGACTGTTGCAAGTGTTTCCAGATCAGGTGCTTGCGCAGCGGCATCAGAATACTTGCGACGGATCGAGTCCCAGTTGCGGTTCCCCATCCGTTCGTCGTACCAATTGTCGCGCATCACCCGCCAGGCCTGATCAAAACCAGCCTTAAACCGTTCGGAGCGTGAGACTTCCTGTAAAGCCCTGAACCGATAGGTGGATTCCTTGCCACCGGCTGTCAAAGAGGCTGGTGAACCGGCCACGACCCACACCACCTGATTGCCAGCATCGAGCCAACGAGGTGAGGAGCCAGTGATGGCCGAGAATTTCTTGGGCTTCAGGTCTTCCTGAGGCTCAATGGTGTAAGTTCCTTTTTGACCTTCGATTGTGGCGATAAAAGCGAGCTTTTTGGAGTCAGGCGACCAGAACAGGCTTGATTCCTGAGCGTTCGGGATTGAGACGCGTTTGAGCCGGTCATTCAAGCCGTCGAAGTCGATAACCACGTCCGGCACTTTCGGACCGGTGCTGGGCTGATCCTTGGTTTCGTCTTTCTTTTCGTCCTTTTTGGCAGGCTCGGATCCGGTTTTTGGGGACCCGTCTTTCTTCTTGCCCAGCTTCATCTTATCGAGGGCTTTTTTGACCTTTCGGTCACGCGGGGATTCGTCTTCATCTTCTTTACGCAGATGGACATAGTGAATGTCCGTTTCTTCGCCAACCCGGCGGCCTGTGAAGGCGATGATCCGGCCATCGGGCGACCAGACTGGGTTGGACTCATTGTCAGGGTGTCGCGAGATATTCACAGGTTGGCTGGAACCATCCACGGGACGGACCCAGATATCCGAGTTAAAGTCTTCGTCCTCAACGGCATAGACGATCCACTTTCCATCAGGCGACCAGCTCATATCGGGAGCGTTCCAGGTGCTCAGCAGTTTTTTGGCCGCAGATCCATCGGCATCGGCCACGATCAAATCGCCCAAGCCTTTGATGAAAGCGAGTTTGCCTCCAGAAGGGCTAAACTGAGGGCGGCTCTCCACTTCCGGATCATTGGTCAACCTGTTGAGTGAAAACTTCTCGTTTTGCCACCAGGCCTTCTTGTCGTCGGTTCGTTTGGCACGCCAGAGGTCGGCTTGGCCACCTTGATCGCTGACAAAAACGAGGGTTTGGCCATCGGTAGAAAATGCGGGATCTCTTTCTTCTTCAGGTGTTTGCGTCACACGTCTTGGTTCGTTCAGTTCCGTATCCATCACATAAATATCACCACCCGCAACAAACGCAATTTCCAAGCCATCCTGGCTAAATGTTGCCTGAGAGGCGTTAGTCAGGGCCCGACGCTCAATGGATGAGGCAATTTGATCGACATTCTGCTTGATTTCGAGCTTCAGAGGGGCTGCATTTTTAGCCGTTTCGAGCTTGTAGAGATCAAACAGGTGGCGGAATACCAGAGTTTGGCCGTCGTGGGAGAGTGTTGGCTGGACAACCAGATCGTCGTCGAAGTTGGTCAGGGCGCGATCGTTTCCACCATCTAGATCCCTCATTTTCAGGTTCATCGTTCCGCGATGTAAGCCAATATAATAAAAGCCTTTGCCGTCAGGTTTCCAAATCGGGGCATAAGCACCTTCAGGCGTTTCGATGAGTTTACGGAACGACTTTTGATCGAGATCAAACATCCAGATCTGAGTGGCTTGGCTACCTTTGTAATTCTTTCTCCACCACTGAGTCCCCTCACGAACGAAAAGGAGCTTGCGGCCGTCGGGTGAAAGGTTGCCTTGGGTGCCATAATCGTCGAACAAAGGCACTTCGGCGGAACGATTTTCAACCGAGACTTTAAAGAACCGATCGGGCTTGCGCCAATAATGGTCTCGAGTTCCAAGTGTCAGCACAGACTTACTATCGGGAAACCAGCCGACCAACGTGCTGCCCGCCGTGTGATATGTGATTTGACGAGCCGCTCCACCATCGGCTGGCATGATGTAGATCTGATTTGAGCCGTCACGGTCACTGACAAAGGCGATGGACTTTCCGTCTGGCGAATATTTCGGCTCGCGATCCTTGGCTGGATTTCGAGTTAAAGGAGTGGCTGAACCACCTGTGGCAGGAGTTTTCCAGAGATCTCCGTTGTAGGCGAAAACCAGCGACTTGCCGTCCGGCGAAAGGGTTGGATCGTTTGCAAGCCGAATGTGTTCAGGGTTTTGCGCGAATGCAACTGAGGGTAGTTCAGCGGCGAAAAAGATCGCCAGAATGGCTTTGATTTGGAACCATCGATATGTCATGGCGTGTGTCAACCTTGGTCAACATGGTGTGTCGCGTAGTCAAGTGAGAATTATTTTACAACATTAAACAGATTTTAGGCAGATGGGTAATCTGGTAATGATGTGCTGGCTGTATCAGTTGAAACGAAAAAGCGGGGAGTCTCGTGAATCTCCTTCAAACAGTGCGAGTAAAGATAGGGCGGGATGAATCCCACCTGCTTCTAGGGTGAATCATCAATTATCGAGAAAAACCGTTTTGCTAAATTGTCAGACGCAAGATTGCCTTCACGAAGGCTACCCAAAAGTCTCGACTTGATGGGGCACTAGGAAATCTTTGGTTTCCGAGAATTGGCAAGGGTTATTCCAATAGCGATACCGATGGGAACGGAGAGGTGCGCGAGAAGCCGGGCCTTAACAGTCGCTGCGACAGGATCTACGGTCAGATCCATTGGGAGCAGAATCGCGCCCGCAAATTCATAAAAAAAAGTCCCAAGCAAGGCGCCGAATAAGCCTGTTACCATGCTCTGAATCAGTGACGAACCTCT
>CAMCFM010000458.1 GCA_945874095.1 Candidatus Kuenenia stuttgartensis | reverse complement strand
CCAGGAGCCAGAGCGACTCGGGCCTTGCCCACAGTCTCAGGAAATGCAGCTCCATCCTGAGCCACATAGAATGCCGCTACGTTTTTGCCTTCAGGCGTTGTGCTGTAAGGTTCATATTGCGGATTCTGATCCCAATTCCACGTCGTGGGATCGTTCGAAACCGGCTGGAAGGTTCGTACCAGGTCGCGCACGTCAAGCTGAAGCCCCACCCAAAGCTCTGTGGTGTCCTGCATTTGCAGGTCGGGCATATACATGTTGTTGACGGTGACTTGAAACTGGCCGCTGTTGACAGCCGTCATCGGGATCAAAGTCGGCCGGTTCGTGGTCGCATCGGTTGCGATCGACTCGGACCGGATCATCATCATTCGTGTGGGCAGGTTCTGAACCTGATCGATATTGTTACTGGCAGACCCTACGACCAGAAACCCGGCGAGACCACGATAAACTTGATCCGCAGTGAATTCGTGCCTGTGCGGGTGATACCATGCCACGCCTGGCTCTTCATTGGCCGGGATCTGGTAATCATAAACGTTGGTCTCCCCGGGCGGGAGCGAAATAATCACATTGTCTGATTCACCAGACGGGCTGATCACCAGACCATGCGTGTGGAAGTTGGTCGGCTGATTGCCCAGACTGTTCACCAGATGCACCCTTAAAGTGTCGCCAGGGTTCACATGCAGGGTCGGTCCTGAAGGCCCGTCGCCGGTGGTCGCGCCGGTGCTGGATACGCCGTTGTGGATCGTCCAGCGATAAGTCATGAACCCATCGACCAGAGTCGGCACTCCGGCCGCGAGCGGATTCGAGGGATCCGCCACTTCGATCACCTGAGACGACCTGTGGGCTTCCATCGTGATATCCAGCAGGCCATTGACGCTCGAGATTTGCAGGGGATTGGCAAACGCAGTCAACACAACTCGATTTTCAAGACAGATCACTGCTGGAACCAGTGTTTGGGCCAACCGACGACGATTTTTCAGGGACCAACTGTCATGGATCGACATGGGATCAGCTCAACTGCATAAGACAATTCTTATGGATCAAAAAGTGTGGCGAATGTTCCAAATTCTGAACGCTTAGACAACCTTCTGGATTTGGTGTAATAGACTTAAAATACTTGGTTTGGGAGGGATAGTCAAACCCCTTGATTTTTATGGGAGCGTTCGTCGGAGGCGATGAATCGAACCAGTCGCCCGGCGAGTGACTTGTAAGTCAAGCTATCTGTACCCAAATCTTAGAGATTACAAAAGTAGGCTCGGGCCGGATTTTTGGGTGGTCCTTAAAATGCTTTTGTATTGGCTTTAAGCACCAACGGTGCGGCCCATACCAGCCAAGGCCAGCGGCCTTGGTCTTGAGGACGAAACAGAAGAAGAAGCCCTACCTGATTCCCCCCACCGCTCGGCCCCAGGACCTTTTGGTCCTGGGGCCGAGCGGTGGGGGGATGGTAATTGTCTACTTCTTATTGACTTACGAATACCTCGGGCGTTGCCCAAGGCTGGTATGGTTCGAGCCTTTGGCCCTAAAACCAGATCTCATTGATTGCCACCACCCCCTGAATCCGGTAAGAGCCACAAAATATACATTGATCTTTCTCCGTTTCTTCATACAATCTTAATATATGATTCATGGACGATCGAAATCGCCGGGCAGTGTTTGGATAGAAAAAAAGGAGCCTTTATCATGATTGGATTGATTCGAGTTGCGGCAAAGTTAGGGGCCGTTGCAATCATGGCATCAGCTGGAGTGGCACAGGTTTCGGAGCATAAGAGCGTCCCAAACCAGGCCGAAGCGACACAAGCTCTGGCAACTTTACACAATATTTCCGAAGACTGGCTGGTCTCCATCGCATTGAATGATCGCAATCACGCATTCATCGTGAGCCGTGATGGTGCGATCATGAAAACGGCCGACGGCGGCACCAGTTGGTCGCGCATCGAGCCTTTTTATATAGGCCATACGCGCTGGTTTCGCGACATTGCATCAATTGACCGCAACACAGCCTGGGTTGTGGGCAATCAGGGGCTGATCCTGAAAACGACTGACGGTGGAGAGACCTGGGCCGATCAGTCCGCCTCCACTACGGCCGACCTTTTCAGCGTCAGTTTCCAGAACAGTCAAAATGGATATGCTGTGGGCGGTGACGGTGTCGTGCTTCATACAGAGGACGGTGGAGCGACCTGGACCCTTCAAGCCAGTTCGACGAAAAGCTATTTGTTTGATGTGGCTGCCGTCAATGACACCACCGCGTGGGCCGTGGGTTCAAAGGGAACCGTGATCCGAACCACTGACTCAGGAAAGACCTGGGTTACCATGACAACCAATCCCGCGATCAACCTTCATGCCCTTTCTACCGCTGGCCCCAATCATATCTGGGCCGTGGGCGGGCCGGGTGTGATCTTGAAATCAGCCGATGGTGGGGAAACCTGGCAGCGTCAGAACTCATCGACAAAGCGAATGCTGCTCTCGACTTACGCCTTGAACGAGAGCACTGCCTGGGCCTGTGGAGCCGACGGAATGGTTCTGCACACTCGCGATGGTGGGAATTCGTGGCTGAAACAAGAGACTCAGGCGGGCTCTTTCCTCTACGGGATTGCAGCGACCGAAGCTTCAAATATCTGGGCTGTTGGTAATATGGGAACCATCGTTGCCTCACAAAACATGGGTAGAACTTGGCGCAAGGTTCCTTGATTTTGACAGATTGAAGCCACAAGCGCAATCGTTCTCGTGAAGGTCCATGCCGGATTCCGGGGTGGTCCATAAAATATGTTTTGCATTCGCTTTAAGCACCTATGGTATGGGTCGGGCCTTTGGCCTTAATAACCATGAGCCTTCGTGAATTTGCCAGCGGTTTCGATCCGCTTGATTGATCGTTCATCAATTCTCTTGGCTTCACCGATCCACCCGTGTAGGATGAATGGATCCCCCCCATGTCATCTCCATCAACAACCACCGAGATCCTGCAACCATGTACCGCAAAGACTTAAATCGTCGTCAGTTATTCAATGCCGGGATGGCCGGATTCAGCGCAGTTGCAATCGCTCCTCATTTCGCCAAGGCCGATCCTGCCGGTCTAAAGCCTCTCGAAATCGGAGCCCCTGCCCCCGACTTCAACCTTCCCGGCGTGGACGGCAAGAATTATCAGCTCTCTGATTTTAAAGATGCACCCGTTCTGGCGATCATCTTCACATGCAATCACTGCCCGACGGCTCAGGCTTATGAGCAAAAAATCATCGACTTGACTGCCAATTATAAATCCAAAGGCGTGGCTGTCGTCTGCATCTCTCCGAACGACGATAAAGCACTGAGGCTCGATGAACTTGGCTTCACCGACGTGAGCGACTCGATGGCCGACATGAAAATTCGGGCCTCTGACCGGAAATTTAATTTCCCTTATCTCTACGACGGCGAAACCCAGAAAACCTCGTTTGCCTACGGAGCCCTGGCCACGCCCCACGTTTTCGTGTTCGATAAAAATCGCAAGTTACAATATCACGGCCGATTTGACGACACCGAAACCGGGCCTGTCAAAACCCCCGACACCCTGAATGCAATCGAAGCCCTTTTGGCTGGTAAAACCGTCTCCATACCAATCACTCGAGTGCGCGGTTGTTCGACAAAATGGTCGGATAAACGGGCCTCGGCTGTGGAGCATCTGGCGAAGTGTGATGCCGAACCGGTCGCTCTTGAAAAAGCCGATTTAAAGATCATCAAAAATCTTGCCAAAAACGACACGAAAAACTACCGGCTCGTCAACGTTTGGGCCACCTGGTGCGGCCCCTGCGTGGCTGAAATGGCTGACTTTGTGCTGATCAACCGGATGTATCGCAAGCGTGACTTTGAAATGGTCACCATTTCCGTCGATAAACCCGAAGATA
>CAMCFM010000457.1 GCA_945874095.1 Candidatus Kuenenia stuttgartensis | reverse complement strand
GTTCGACCAAATCGGCGGTAAATCATGACTTGTCAGTTCACTTCGGATGATTTTTGATGTGTCATAACCAGAAAAAGGCGGAGTGTGGATGTCACAACATCCGCCGATTTAACGACTTATCAAGCTCGCGTCTTTAGGTCAGACGGCTGGCCCGAGCAGGTCCTTGACCACGTCCCGCTCACTGGCAAGTTCCGCAGCACTGGCGTCGATCCGGGCCCTGGCGGCATCGTCGATCGTGAAGTCGGTCAAAACTTTGTAAGTCTTGCCGTCAGCTGAGAATAAAGGCATGGAGTAGATCAAGCCACTCGGAACGCCATACTCGCCATTGGAGACAACTCCGGCTGAGAAGCAATCGCCAGCGGCTGTTGGATTTACAGCGCTATGAACATGTCCCAGAGCAGCGTTTGCGGCAGATGCGGCGGAACTCGCTCCACGGGCTTTGATCACGGCACTGCCGCGCTTGGCCACGGTGGGGATGAAAGTTTCTTCGAGCCAGGAGTGATCGGAAATCACTTCAGTGACTAGCTTTCCACCGATCTGGGCGTTTTTGTAGTCAGGATATTGGGTGTCTGAATGGTTGCCCCAGATGTTCATCCGGGTCACTTGGCCGACGTTCACCCCAGCCTTGTCAGCCAGAAGGCTAGCGGCCCGGTTCTGGTCGAGGCGGGTCATGGCAAACCAATTTTCAGGCTTGATCCGAGGTGCATGACTTCTGGCGATCAAACAATTTGTGTTACAAGGGTTTGCGACCACCAGAACGCGGGCATCGGCGCTGGCGGATTCATTGATGGCCTTGCCTTGGCCGGTGAAGATCGGGCCATTGGCGCGGATCAGGTCGGCGCGGGTCATCCCATCTTTACGTGGCATTCCGCCCACCAGAATCACCCAGTCGGCATCTCCGAAAGCTTCTTCAGCTTTGTCGGAAGCCTTGACATCAGAAAGGGTTGGGAATGCGCAATCTTCGAGTTCCATGATCGTTCCGCCAAGGTTTGGCAGGAACTGGCTGACTTCCAGCAGTCGCAGGCTGACGGGCGTGTTTGGCCCAAAGATCTGGCCAGAGGCTAAACGGAAGATCAAAGCATAGCCAATATTACCATTGGCACCACTGACAGCCACGCGTACGGGACGACTCATTTTCAGGATCCTTGAAGCGATGATGGGTGAGGGATTTCAACGTGGCTCACCAATCAACCGTCCTCATCATTGTGGTTGATCTGAACTGACTGCGAGCCATCTTCTTGGACAATATAGTCGAATTCCTGCTCAGGAAACACCCCTGAGGTCAGGTCGAGCTTGTCAGGCAAATCACCTAACCGATTCGTAAGCTGTGCTACTGACTTATTTTGCCGCGATAATTGATCATCCAGTCTCCATCTTCTCAGTCGATAAATCAGGATGATCAAAAAAATGCTCAGAAACAATCCCATCGCCCAGGCGAACTGACGTTCAAATCTGGCCCTGACCAGCTCCG
Organism: Candidatus Kuenenia stuttgartensis; assembly: GCA_945874095.1. Taxonomy (GTDB): domain Bacteria; phylum Planctomycetota; class Planctomycetia; order Isosphaerales; family Isosphaeraceae; genus QWQI01. The sequence goes on along the minus strand of CAMCFM010000457.1, from coordinate 2,407 downwards.
TCCTTTGCCAGTTCAGGCCATGGCCCAGCAGGAGCGGGGCTGAACGGAATCCGTCCTGAGCACGATATGCCCATAATTTGAGGAAAAATCCTGCCGATTCGACTTTCTCTTGAATCTCTGAGCCGAGCGGGAATCCGGGCGGTAGGTCGGTGAGTTCCACTACCCACGGAAATTTCCCGGAATCTTCCGTAAAAATCCAAAGTTCATAACGCTTTGTCAGCCCATAAGCGTTCGCTGGAACATCAAACGCTAAAGCTCTGCGGACAGTCCCTTTGACCTGAACCAACTGGCCCCGATATTTTTTGGGGTCCTCACGAGGGTCGCGATAGAGGTGGCTGAAAGTCACATCCCGGCGGGCATCGCTGATGAGCTGTCCCACGGGAGCTTTACGAGCTTTATCGAGGAAGTGGTAATAAAGCGCAGGGGGCAGGTCGCGATCAAGGTCCGTGAGAGTTTCGAGTAGGAACGGCAGATCTTCAGTCGGGGTCCGAATCGGGCCGGTTTGATCTGGATTTTTATTTGTTGGAGAATTCTTGAGAGTTGGAGACGGAATTTTCTGATCAGAATCGTCAGGCTTTTCAGATTTCTGCTGCGTTAGGAGGACCATGCCTGAAGGCAGGCCGGGCATTTGCGATGGATCGATTAATGCTGTTCCAGGGGTTGAGCCAGACGCATCATTCTGGATTTTATCACCAAATAATGATACCCAGAATTCAGGACGCGAAACTTGCATAAAAATGGCGATGATAAAAACGAGCTGAACGGTGAGCCGGATGATTTTTACTGAGGGGTTTCGAAATCTTTGTCGAGGGCCAAATTGCAGAGGTTGTATTGCCGGAGTATTCATAATTTATATTTTTTCAATCTTTGTTGCATTGCAAGTTCATGAGGAATCAGGAAGTTATTGACTGAGGATCGTTTTTAGCTTTCGCTGGATCACCGGGTCAAGTTTTTTGTCGGCATGAGGGGTGATATCTGACAATTCCAAGGCCTTGCGGGCCTCGATTTTGGCAGGGTCGATCAGGCCTAGTCCTGAATCCACTTCCGCCAGTTCGGCAAAGATCGGTGCGCTGGTTGGATAAAGAGTGGAGGCCGTGCGCAAACATTTTGCTCGCTGGGCGGTGAGTGCAATTTGCTGAACTGGTGGAATTCTGTCACCAGATTGGCGAATCATCATGGCGATAAAACCGGCCTGACGTCGCCAGATCGAGACGGCAATGGGGTTTCTGGGTAATGATAATGCACTTTGATATGCGAATTCGATCTTTTTCCAGGCGGATTCAAATGCATCTGGCTTAGAGCCTTCCGAAAGCCAGTTCTGATATTCCAGCTCAGCCAGCTTGACATAAGCGTCGGAGTCTTTGGGATCGGCTTCAATCGCCAATAATAATTGCTGGCGAGCCGCTGAAATCTTTGGGGCAGGGCCCACAAGCAATTCTGTTGCAATGGCATTGGCACTTTCGGCTTTCCAGAACGGAACAGTGGCGCCGATAAATCCACCAAAAACGGCCACGCATGCGGCCACTGGCAAAAATCGTAATGCTTTATTGTCAAATACCACCTTTGTCGGTGCGATAAGCCAGCGATCGTCCGCCAGATTCAATCCAATGGCCATCAAGAGCCAGAAACCGAGTGCCACACTTGGGAATCCGATCCCACCAGCGGCCAGCCAGGTGATCAGGATCGAGACAAATGCTGCTCCAAGATGTTCGCTTTTTATGGAGCAGTGCTTGATGATTGATCCGGAGATGAACCATGCAAAGAGCCAGCTCAGGCTTAATACAAGCCAACGTCTGAGCAAATCTTCCTGAAATAAATTCCAGCCGCCTAAAACGGGTGCAATCAGGAAGGCTGAGGCCGAAATACCAGCAAGTTTCCAGATATTTCGGCTTGCCGCCGTGGTTTCATAATCCGTTTGTGCGGACTCTTCATCTGGTTTGGACTTGCTCACGGACCAGAGGAAAAATGCCAACGCTGCTCCGAATAAGATCACGGCAAAAATGCCGGCCGTAACCCAAAGCTCGAGAAATACGTTGTGCGGATCACTGATCTCTTCACTTGCCTCAGGCAGTTTGAATTGCATATAGCGATATGCGAAATTCGCTGGACCAACGCCCCAGAGCCAGTTGGAACCCTGGCGGATCACGTCCCAGGTGGCCACCCAGTATTCCACCCGATATCGCAGGCTTTTTACGCTTTCAGTCAGGACCAGCAAATCCATGCGTCCCGATGCCAGCCCAGCCAGGAACAATGCAATTGCGATAAATCCAAATGGAACGACGATTTTCACGACGTATTTCAGGCGGGTTTTGCGAAGCAGAAACAGGCTTGTCACACCAATCCCGGCCATCAATCCAAGCCACGCGCTGCGGCTTTTGGTCCACAGGAGACAAAGCCCGATCAGGCT
>CAMCFM010000456.1 GCA_945874095.1 Candidatus Kuenenia stuttgartensis | reverse complement strand
GCTCCCGATAAAGCGGCTGATCTGACTGTGGAGCTCTGGACCAAAGGTTCCACCCCGACCGGCTCGGATATCAGTCAAATTCTGACTGGATTCTTGAACAAAAGCGGTGGCCCGGAATCGCTCTCTAAAGCTCTGGAATCGGCCAAAGTACCAAAAGACACCGCCAAGCTCGCCCTTCGTCAGCTTTACGCCATCGGCCGAAGCGATGCTGCTCTAGTCACAGCACTCAGCAATGCGGCTGGAATCGCTTCCGAAATCAAGGCACCAACTGACGCTGAACTGAAAGTCCTGATGGACGAGGTCGCGAGCAAAGGCGATGCGAAACGCGGCGAAGAGATTTTTCGTCGCGAAGAAAACTCCTGCTTCAAATGTCACGCGCTGTCAGGTGCAGGTGGTCAGGTCGGGCCTGAGCTTTCTGATGTGGGAACCGTTTCTCCAGTCGATTATCTTCTGAACTCCGTGATGGTGCCCGAACTGGCCGTCAAAGAGCTTTATCAGATGATGACGGTTTTGACGACCGATGGACGGATTGTCCAAGGCATCATCGTCGATCAGGACGAACAGGGCGTGAAGCTGAAAGATGCGGACGGTAAAGAATTTGCGCTAACCACAGCCGAAATTGAAGAGAAAAAACTCGGCGGATCGCTTATGCCCAAAGGCCTGCCTAATCTCATGACCCGTCAGGAGTTTGTCGATCTGATCCGGTTCCTATCTGAGCTCGGCAAGCCTGGACCTTATGCTCGCAAAACCACCACCACTGTCCAGCGATGGAAGGTGCTGACGGCTCCCCCTGAAGAGCTTGGTTCGCCTGCCCCTGATAATCAGGTGATCCAAACTCTTCTGAACGCACCGGCTGGATCCTGGAATTCGGCCTATGCCAAGTTCGATGGCACCCTGCCCCTTGAGCCCGTTTTGAAAAACATCAAAGAAAACCCAAGCGTGATTTATCTCCAGGGCGAAGTGGAAGTCACCGGCCGGGGCCAGACGCGTATCAGCTTAGGCAACACATCTGGCGTGACTGCCTGGATTAACGATCAACCGATCAAGTTGATCTCGGAAAATACATCGGGCCAAAAGCCGGGCCAATTTCTGATCCCGATTGGCCGGCAAAAGCTGACTTTCCGAGTCGATCTGTCGAAGCATAGAGCCGAGATTTTCCGGGCCGAGTTTCTCCCCGTCGAATTTGGTCAGGCAATTCTGACCGTGATTGGCGGGAAGTGATTCACAGGTTCTTAAGTCTGTGTGCGAATGTCTTGAATTTCCTGACAACTGCACACACAATTGCGTAAGATCATCTAAACAGCCCCGCCCGTGATCGAAAGGCGCCTTGCCGAACCGATACGGGCGGTCTCTATTTTTGACGGACAGGACACCCAGATCATGAGTTCCGTGGATTGGTCCATACTCAGCGACTTCCTCAAGCGAAATGACCGAATTGTTCTGACCACCCACATCAGGCCCGATGGCGATGCCTTGGGTAGCGAAGTCGCTCTGGCACATGCCCTTTTGCGAATGGGCAAAGACATTCGCTGCGTGAACACTAGCCCACTCCCCCCAAGATACGACTTTCTCGATCCTGATCGCCGTCTCCTGCATCATTATCAAGAAGGTGGGCAATCAAACTTCCTTCTAAAAGATGCTCAGGCCCTGATCATTCTCGACCTTTCGAGCTGGAGCCAGTTGGGCCGATTTGGCGAATGGGTACGCCAATTCAAGGGCCCCAAGTTGGTGATCGACCACCACGTCAGCCGCGATCCTGATCTGGCTCAGAACTTTCTGGTAGACACCTCGATCGAAGCGACGGGAAGACTTGTTTTTGAGGCCATTAATCACCTCAAGGGCAAAATCAATTCCGACATAGCGACGGGTATCCTGACGGCCATCGCCATGGACACTGGCTGGTTCCGCCACCCGAACACATCGGCTGGGACCCTGAGAATCATCGCTGATTTGATCGAAGCCGGAGCCCCGATTTCCGATATTTTCAAGAAGCTGTTTGAACGTAACACCCTTGGCAGACTGAGGTTGGTCGGCGAGACATTGACCAGCCTAAAGACCGATTTCGATGGCCGAGTGGCATGGGCCACCGTCACCCGCGAAGCCTTGGAAAAAGTCGGCGCCCTGCCCAGCGATACAGAAGATCTGGTGGACTATACCGTTAGCATTCTGGGCGTGGAACTGGGCTTCCTGCTCATGGAGCTCCCAGCAGGTGGGATCAAGCTGAGCCTGCGTAGCCGAGGTGAAATTGACTGCTGCGAACTGGCTGGAAAGTTTGGCGGAGGGGGCCACCGGGCCGCATCAGGTGCCACACTTCCGGAACCGGTCGATAAAGCCCTGGAATCGGTTAAGCAACAGATTGCCTTGATGCTCAAATCGTCCTGAGATCAGGGCAGGGGAAAAAATCTTGCCACGGATACACACGGAATCTCGCAGACATACACAAACCATGGAATGCCATAGCTTGTCAATTCGATTCCGTGTGATTTCGTGTCGTTCCGTGGCGAAAATTCTTGAAGATTTGAGATTCAATAAGCATCGCCGCTGATCACTTCTCCGCCTCGTGTGGTGCTGAGCGACCTCCAGACCTGAGTATCGATCGAGTTCTTTATAAACTTGACTGAACCATCGCAGAACAGAGTATTTACGCCACCTGGATGTCGACTTCGCGAACCGAAGTTGTTTGCCGGTTTTCCAGTCCCCGATGCCACGCACGGTGGATTGTTCCCCAGCGGATACTTGCAATAGCCGATCGTATAAATCACATCCGGATTTTGGTCGTTTGGCTTGAGAAGGGTTTCAAAAGCGGATGCATCGCCCCAGTGGACAAATCCACGGAGGTCTCCGCCCTGAGCCTGCACAATTTCCGAAACCATGAGTGTGTTTGAAGTTCCGTCGCTAATCTGAGCGATTCCAATCGTTCCTGACTGAGAAACCGTCGAGCCGACAGTCACACCATTGACGGTTCTTGGATAGATATCGCAAAACGGCGCCCCGCCAAAATAGCTGGTCTTTCCTTGCCAGTCTTTCGCAGTGGCGGCTTGCGACTGCGTCACATTTCCGAAATTCACGGCGTAATTGTACGACTGAATGTTCGCAAAACCAGCTGTTGGAGTATCGCTAGGGCAAGTATAAGCCGCGATTCTCGTGGTGGTTACAGTGGAGTTACCTGCGCCGGAATATCGAAACATGTCGGTTGCAGCATTATCGTAAGTGCCTACGTTATTCCATGCGTTAAATGCATTCCCAGCCTCCAGATATGGCAGAATAAAGACAGGCCAGGTACCCCAGCAACAGCCTTTTTTACCAGGCGCGAAGCTGCCATGCGTGCTTTCGTAATTGTGCATGGCCAGGCCGATTTGTTTCATATTGTTAATGCACTGGGCGCGGCGAGCCGCTTCACGAGCCGATTGCACCGCAGGGAGGAGCAACGAGATCAGCACGGCGATGATTGCAATGACGACCAATAGTTCGATCAAAGTGAAGCCTGAACGGTTCAAACGGGTTTTATCAGGCATGGCGATTTTCATGGAATCCTCCGGTGAACATACGAAATCGAAAATTGAAGATCAAGCGAGCAAGTCTATCAAACACTGACAGCATCAGAACTTGCATACGCATCTAAGCAACTATGGCCTGCCAGGTAACAGAGCCAGATTCTGTCAAAACGAACAAGTTGTTGAGCACAAAAAGTAACAGAAGAGGATTCTATCTGGCAAGAAGAAAACACTTTCCGCGACAGTTTCTGATATATTCACCTCCAAATCGGATGTGAGATTTCTATCTCAGATTTCGGTCCAACCAACCACGCAAACATCAGGGAATCATGCCATGTATCCAAGGTTTCTCACAACTGTTCGTAGTTTGGCAGTTGCGCTTCTTGT
>CAMCFM010000455.1 GCA_945874095.1 Candidatus Kuenenia stuttgartensis | reverse complement strand
TTAGGTGGCCAGGCTGTCGTAATTCCATTATGGTGTACCCCCGACTCAAACCACTGAGTTCGGCCTTCCTCGACCCTCACAGCACATCCACCGAGATATTCCGGCACAATGGTGTATGGATCGGCGTCGGGAGCAGGAATATTGTTTGGGTCGTTCACCCGGCTTAAAGTCGGGCAATCGCGGTAATAAGTCATAAACGACTTGCCTTCCGACATCAGCATCGTATTGCTCAGTCCGTCACTAAACTCCGCCCACGTCCGCGACATATTTGGCCCAAAAGCACTTCGGTTTTTTTGAGTTCCTGTGAGCCCGCCCCAGACATACCAGTCACCTTCGAGAAATCCATAAGTCGCAATCCCGTATTGAGTTCCATCCGGCAATGGACGTGCCAGAGGCTTGACTTCGCTCGGGCAGACCAAAAAATTGATCACCACCGAAGCCGCTGTACTATTGGGCGGAGTTTGCATATCCAAATCAAAGTTGATCGCATTAAATAATGCCCCCTGCTCAGAAAACGGCAGAATTCTGGCAAAAGCTCCATATCCATTTGACCACGTTACTGTGGTTCCCTGACCCTTCAGGACAAGAGCCGGTGGTAACGCTCCGACAATTCCTTCATAATTATGAATCGCCAAACCCAGCTGTTTTAAGTTGTTATTGCATTTGGCCCGCCGGGCTGACTCGCGAGCCGACTGCACCGCTGGTAATAGCAAGGCAATCAATACAGAAATGATCGCTATGACTACCAGCAGTTCAATCAATGTGAAGCCTGCTGGACGACTCTTTATATTTGGGCGAATGGTTATCGGTTGAATCTCTGGCTTCAATGGACTGACTCAGGTACCACGGGAATTTGAATGGTCTGTCCCCCTCGCTTCACAATTGCCAAAACGCTCATTCCATGTTCTGAATCACTCAAAGCACCTGCCAAATCAGCAGTTGAGAAAAGCCAGTGGGGGCCGAACGATATCAACAAATCGCCCGCTTTAAGTCCCGCTTTTTCAGCTGGACTCGATTTGCGAACGTCCGTGATTTTCAAAACCGGCGGAATAGACTCCGCCTGATCCGCATTTTTTTGCAACTCGACTTTAATTCCAATCGAATGAGTTCGCGGGACCACCACGCGTGCAGACGATTTTGCAGACGGGTTCAGCATACGCTCCGGCAGGGCGGTCACAATATTATCCGTCGTCTCCTGCACTGGCTCAAACCATAATCGCTTTTGCTCGTAGTCAATCGTGGTCCGATATCTCGCAAAAAATGTATATCCTAAAATCCCGTCGAATCGCTTGCCCAGAATCTCGCTCATCGCCGTGATAGCCGGGTGATCAAAGATCATCACCGGAATATTGCTGGCCTTGGATTCCCCAAATTGCATTTCCTTCACGGTGCCTTCGCCACTCATCCCCATTAAAAATGACGGACGACGGCCCGGCGGAATTGTCTTTGAATCCCTCGCCGCCTTGTTCGACAGCAATGTCACAGGCGCACCCAAATCAAAGATCAACCGAAACGGACCTTCCCCGTTCAGCTTCACTTCCACATAAAAATGGTTCGTCCCCGTCATTTCAAACGGGAACCCCGGCCCCAACTTCGCCAGATCTGCTGCAATTTTTGCCGATTTAACTGGGCTGACCGGCTGTCCTGAAACCGACCCAATCCCAATTGTGGTTATGAAAGCGGCCATCAATGGAAGTACGAATTTTATCTTCATTTTCAGAACGCCTCTTCCAGAGTGATTTTAATCGTTCGATCCATATCGCTGCGACGCACTTGCAATTCCAAGCTCTGTCCAGCCGATTTCTTCTCAAGTACCTTGAGGAAATTCGAAATGGAATCGAATGGCTTTCCATCAATCTTTAAAATGACATCCAATGGCATTAATCCAGCCCTGGAAGCCGCCGAATCAGGAATCACCTCGGAGACAACCAGCTTCTTCGAGTCTCCTTTGGCTACATCCATAGAAAATCCGCCGAAACCTTGCGGCAAACGCTTGGTCTCAGGCTGTTTGCCCACAAACATGGCTGCAAATTTCATCGCCGGGCCCAGCAGATTCATCGCCTGAAGCTCGGCTGGCATATCCTCTTTCTTCACCATTGGTACATCCTCAGGTGATTCTTTTGGATTGAAATTCAGCCTCGTCCAGATCATCTTTTTATGAGTCGGGTCAAGCGTAATCCGATAACGCGCCAGTACCGAAAAACCCATCAGCCCATCGAGCTTTACGCCCGGTAAACCCAGCGAATTCATCCCCACCAACTGGAATGGATCCTCTACCCGGATCTTGATTTTCTTCAGCTCCGGGCCACCCTCCAGCTTCAATTCATCCATCGTTGTGAAAAACTTTTTCGGATCCGCCGTAATTCCCGCCTTCTTTGCGGCCTCAGTCGCTAAAAATAGCCCCGGAGCACCTGTGTCCACCACCAAGTGGAAAGGCCCCTTGCCATTGATAATCGCCCTCACCACAAAGTGATTGGTCTGTGTCAATATATAAGGCACCTCAAACGATTGACCCGTTTGTGGATCTTTTGCTGGAGATTCACCAAATGCAGGAACCCCCATCGAAATCGTCCAGACCATCCACCCCATCAGGTAAATCGCATGTTTTAATCGCACCCGACTCTCCCCCTTTTGTAGGCGTATCCCTTCCACCATTCGATTTTTCAGCCCGTCAACCAATCTTAGCAAACCGAAGACTCGTCCGTATAGCTTAACCACTCTTGAGATAATAAACAAGTGTTCACTTAAACTTTTCCTGAAATGGCCTGAATCGGCACTCCGGTGGCCAACGCAAAAGGCCTGTCCAAGTGGTCCCGAATCTCTGTGGCAGGCTCCAGACCCATCAGCTTGTAAATTGTAGATGCAATATCCTGAGGCGTCACCGGATTCTCCGAAGGATATGCCGCAAATCGGTCCGAAGATCCCACCCAGGCTCCTGCCGGAACGCCCCCGCCCGCCATCATCACTGTATAACACGATGGCCAGTGGTCACGTCCGCCCGCATCTGCTCCCGCTCCCGATGTGATCTGACCCACCCTCGGCGTTCTTCCAAATTCACCCATGGCTATGACAAGTGTCTCTTGCAGTAATCCCCTCTGATGCAAGTCTTCAATCAAGGCTGAGAACGATCGGTCAAACATCGGTAAGAGTGATCGCTTCAAAAGTGGAAAATGCTGACGATGTGTATCCCAAGCCTGATCATAACGTGCTCCAGTACAAACTGTTACAACGCGTACTCCAGCCTCCACAAGCCGCCTTGCCATCAGCAGGCACTGGCCCAGATGCGGTAGCCCTCCAAACTGGCGAGCCTCTTTGTTTCGAGGGTTTGCCGGGTCCAGGCCATATCGTTCACGAACCGCCAGAGGCTCACGACCAATGTCAAAGGCCTGTCGTGCCCCCTGGCTTGAAATCATCGCAAAAGCCGCTTTTTGCTGATCGTCAAGCGCGTCCATGGTCGGGGCCACAGCGTCTATCGTTGTGTCGAGATGCTTCAGAAGCCTTTGCCGGTCAGCCATTCTGTCGAAATGCAACCCATCAGGTAACGTTAATCCAGGCACCTGATACCCTTTCAGGCTCGGGTCGCCTGCCAGAAAAGGCTCGTATTTACGACCAAGGAAACCGGCAAATTCGCCTGGTAAAAACGATCCGTTATTACTCATCCAGTCCGGCAAGTGCACAAAATCCGGCTGATTCCGCCCTGATGGTTTCAATAATGCAAGTACGGATCCGAACGTTGGGAAATCCGTAGAGCTTGGACGCGTGATCAATCGGCCGTTTTCGACAGGGTGTCTACCCGTCAAAGTCTGATAAGCACCGGCGTTATGATCGTTCACCGAGTGGTGAACCGACCGTATGTAACAGAAATGATGGGCCACCTTGGCCAACATCGGCAAATGTTCGCAAAACAACTGGCCGGGAAGACT
>CAMCFM010000454.1 GCA_945874095.1 Candidatus Kuenenia stuttgartensis | reverse complement strand
GAATGGTGGCAGGATCGTTTGATCCACACCGCATCTCGCTGGATCGGCACCCCTTATCAGCATCACCACATTCCGGACTGGCACCCGCCTGAGGGCTGGCCATGGAAGAAAGTGGCCTATGGGCGGAATTCCAAAGGAATCGATTGCAGCAATTTCAGCTCGTTTTATTACAACTACGGGCTTGGTATTAGACTCGATACTGGGATCAAACAGCAAGCCGAACATTTAAAGGTTCGAGGCCCTGGCGGTCGAGGAATTCTTGAAGCAGAGCGCGTGGAACGTGCCAATTATGATCCGCTTGTCAAAACACTCGAACCCGGCGATCTGCTTTATATCCGCAACAATTCAGGCACGGTTTCCCATGTGATCATGTTCCTGGGCCAAGTGGGGCAATCTCCTGACGGGACACCACTTGTGATGGATTCCACAGGCGGTGGCCATACAGATTGCAATGGCAAAAGAATTCCCATCGGTGTACACATCAGGCCATTTTTACCTGATTCCTGGTATGCAAAGAATTTCTCGCACGCTCATCGATTGATTCGCCGGATCAGCCATGTCCAAAAAGGAACGGTAGCCGAATCGGAAGAGCTCGGTGCTGAAGAGGTTACAGAACAGGAAATGGCACTCAGTCGATAACGAAAAAATCTGGTTCTTACGACCTACGGTAAAATGTGGGCAGGAACGATTCTTCCTGCCCATTGAATTCAGCCGTTTTTTTATTTGGCTTGATCAACCAACTCAGCGCCGGGTGCGTTGGTTTTGACGGACTCGATCCCATGATCTCTGGCAACTTCCGTCCCATACATTTCGCTGGTGCCAATCACCTCACCGTTGGCCGCCTTCAGATTAAAATAAGGCTTGCCACTGGTCGATGTTTTTCGTTCATACTGAGCATCTTTACCAGCATTGGCTTTGACCGATTCAACGCCTTGAATCGCGCTGGCTTTGGCTTCGTACATCTCACTGGTGAGAATGATTTCGCCATTCCCTGCCTTGAGATTGAAGTAGAACTTGTCATTTTTAGACTTCGACAGATCAAATATTGCACTCATGGCACTCTCCTTGGTCCGAGATTTTTAGAGATCGAAATTCGGTAGACGTATCTCACAAACGTCATTTAACATGATTCGGCACCGGAATGCAATAAATCCCCAAGTTTTTCATCCGATTTCCAGTTTTGCGAATCTCTTGCAATCTTCTCCACTTGACACACTTACGAATGCTCAATTATCGTAGCCTATCGCTCATCGCTACAGCCTGCTCCAAATATCGCTGAAATGGGCTGGCTGAATCCGCACAAACCTTGAACTTCTGAAATACATATCTCCATGCCTGCAAAAACTTCAGAGACTACCCATAAAAAGTTCAAACTTCATGGCCTTGTGGCAGCCACGCACACACCTCTCCATGCCGATGGGTCGCTTGACCTCGATAAAGTTCCAGCCCAGGCCGCAATCCTCAAACGTCAGGGTGTGACGGGGGCATTTATCGGTGGATCCACAGGTGAAGGCGTTTCGCTGACCATCGACGAACGCAAAAAACTGGCTGAAGCCTGGGAATCAGCCGCCCCTGCCCATTCATTAAAACTTGTCGTACACGTCGGTCATACCAGCTCGGCTGAAGCCTCTGACCTCGCTCGCCATGCTGCCGACCACGGAGCCGACGCCATCAGCACCATGGCCCCATTCTATTTCAAGCCGACAACGGTGAGGCCTCTCATAGACTGGCTGAAACCGGTCGCCAAAGCCTGCGAAAACCTACCATTTTATTTCTACGATATCCCCGTCATGACCGGCGTTCGTGTCAACCTGCTCGAATTCGTGAATCAAGCGTGTCAGGAAATTCCCAACTTTCACGGAATCAAATACACCAGCGAAGACCTCATCCAACTCCAGGAACTCCTCCATTTTGATCAAGGCCGTCTGGATATCCTTTACGGAACCGACGAAGCCCTTCTGGCGACCCTTGCACTTGGTGTCACAGGGGCTGTGGGAAGCTCTTACAACTTCGCTGCCCCACTCTATCTCCAGATCATTGAAGCCTTTCAAGCCAATCAGCTCGCCGAAGCGCAAAAGCTTCAATTGCAATCGGTTAAACTGATTCGCAAAATCGCCTCCTATGGCTACCTCCCAGCTGCCAAAGCGGTGATGGGGCTCCTGGGATGCGACTGCGGCCCAGCCCGCCCTCCTCTGGTGAACCTCACTTTGGAATCAAAACAAAATCTGCTTCACGAGGTTCGTGCACTCCAGATTATACCAGGCCTTTAAAATGCAATTCCAAATACCATTTCAACCCCATCAAGCCCGTCTGCTCTGCTTCTTCTTCAGCTTGTCTCTATACTTAATGCCAGTCCATGCGCAAATTGCCAGCTCACCTGGAATCCAATGGGAGCAATTGCCACCTCTTCCAGATAAAGAAGGCTTGGCAGGCATGTTTGCCGGGATCATTGATGGCCGACTTGTTGTCGCAGGTGGAGCCAATTTTCCGAACGGGTATCCGTGGGAAGGTGGTAAGAAATTCTGGTATAATAAAATCTATATCCTGGAATCAAAGTACTCAAAATCCTGGATCACGTCCAGCGTAACACTTACCAAACCATTGGCTTACGGTGTTTCATACTCCTGTAACAATCGCTTGATCTGTGCCGGTGGCGAAACAGGACCCATGCCAGGCGAGAATCCAGCAAATCCACCCTCTTGCATTTCAGATGTGATTGCCCTGACTTTTCGTGATGGTATATTGAGCGTCGAATCCCTGCCAAATCTGCCCACCCCTGCCAAAGACTCTGCTGGAAGTGTCATTGGGACCCGTTTATTACATTTTGGCGGCATCCAGAAAATAGACTCAAAAACAGCCGAGAATAAACTTCACATCCTTGATCTGGCCGATTCCAAGCCTGAGTGGAGAGCTGCAACTCCCTTGCCAGGCTCTGGCCGAATTCAGTCGGTCGCCGCCTTGCACAACAACGAGCTTTTTATCTTCGCTGGAATTGAAATCGGATTAAATTCGCAAGGCATTCCGATCCGTAAAATGCCCTACCTCAAAGACGCCTGGAAATTCAGGCCTGGGAATCCTTTTGAAAATGGCCGATGGATAAAACTTCACGACATGCCCGGCGATCTTGCAGCCGCTCCCGGACCAGCCTGGAATATGGATCAGACCAAGATTGCGATCGTCGGAGGAGTGGATTCTGCATCCCATCGGCTCACCCAGAAGGGGCACCCCGGCTGGGGCCACGACATCTCAATTTATGACACATCGCTCGACCAATGGTCCCTCATGAAAAATGCAATACCAGCCGGAAAATCACGAGTCACCGCACCTGCCCTGACGTGGGATAAGGATTATGTGCTGATCTCAGGAGAAAAATCTCCTGGAAAGCGATCGCCCGAAGTATTCCGATTATCATCCAAAACCCATTGATTCTATCTCCACATGCATTTCACGCATGTTACGATAAATCGATGAATCAGACTTCACGATCAAATTGAATCCTTGAACCATAGAGAAAAGAGGTTTTTAAAATGCCCACACCACATGATCGCGAAAGCCTGACGGCTCTCTATCGAGACACTTTGCTCGATAATATCGTCCCGTTCTGGCTAAAAAACGGCCTTGATTCAAAGCACGGTGGCATCATGACATGCCTGGACCGTGACGGCTCTCTGGTGGACGACGATAAAAGTGTCTGGTTTCAGGGCCGGGCTGGATGGCTCTTTGCAACTCTTTATAACGACGTGGAACCGCGTGAAGAATGGCTGGATGCCGCGCAGAGTTGCGTGAACTTTATCGAAAATCATTGTATCGACACCGATGGCCGATTGTATTTCCAGGTCACTCGCGATGGCCGCCCTATCCGCAAACGCCGATATGTTTACAGCGAAGCCTTTGCAGCAATCGCACATGCTGCCATGTATCGGGCCACGGCACAGGAAAAACACAAATTACGTGCCAGAGAGTTATTTGAC
>CAMCFM010000453.1 GCA_945874095.1 Candidatus Kuenenia stuttgartensis | reverse complement strand
GGTATGGTGATAGAGGCTGTGGCATCGAACAGCGTGATTGTCGAGACTCAAGCTCAGGCTTGATTTCGATATTTTGTTAAGAGAACGAAGCTGAAAAGCGATCACCCTACAGAAACAAATCGGCCCATGTAGGGTGGGGTGAAGCCCACCTTTCTTAAGAATGATCGTAAATCGACGTCATCCGTTCGCTCCACGAATGGTGGGCTTCACCCCACCCTACAGGAACAAAGCGGCCCAGGCGTCTCGACCTAACGACTACAGCCTGTTATGATTAGACAGGTTTGATTGCATCAGAGTTCCATAAACTGGTATCCAAACATATGCCCCGCGAGATCGCGGAAAATTCGATTTTCTGGAAAGACACGCTCGAGCACCACTTGCTGACGGTCGAGCAATTGGACCGATGCCTTACAGACATTCCGGAAGAGAAGCAGACCTCTGACAAGATCGATAACCGGCTGGCACGATTGGCCATCCACCATGGTTTTTTAACACTCTGGCAAGCCCAGCGCGTACTAACCCGCCGCACAGCCAGTCTTTTCATTGAAAAGTATTTACTCATAAACACGCTTGGTCAGGGTGGGATGGGGCGCGTTTTTCTGGCACGAGATCGGCGGTTGAACCGCTTGGTGGCGATCAAGGTGCTGAATCCTGATCGAATCAACCACGAACGATCGCTCGCCCGTTTTGAGCGAGAGGCTCAAGTGGGTGGGCAGCTTCAGCATGAAAACCTTGTACGTATTTACGATGTAGGCATTTACAACCAGTCTCCCTATCTGGTGATGGAATACATTGAAGGGCCAACAGTGGCCGAGTTGATTGCCCGACATGGCAGACTTGATGTGGCACAGACGGCTCGGATTGGCCGCGATGTAGCCTTAGGGCTTCAGCATCTGGCCGAAAAAAAAATGGTTCACCGGGATGTGAATCCTCGTAACATCTTGATTGATATGGAAGGTCGCGCCAAACTGACCGACCTTGGGCTGGCCATTTTTGAGGAGCAGGAAGCCCAGGTGACCAACGAAGGGTCGACCGTTGGCACCTTCGACTATATTTCGCCCGAGCAGGCCAGGCATTCTCATGGAGTGGATATACGAAGCGACTTATACTCTTTAGGTTGCTCGCTTTACCATATGTTAAGCGGACAGGTTCCATTTCCTGCCGGGAGTCTGCCTGAGAAGATTTATGCACACCAGGTGCGCGAGCCTGAATCGATCAGGAATCTGGTTCCAGGGCTTTCGCGAGAAATGGCAAAGATAATCAATATTTGCCTGAAGAAAAAGCCTGAAGAGCGATTCGAAACGGCGAAAGCGTTGGCAGAAAGGCTTGGGCCACTGGTCACTGGCGAGGCATTGACAGGCACCTCTGAACTTTCAAAAACGACTTCGATCGAAATGCCTGTCAGTTCTGTGAACGACCCCAAAGAGGGGTGGAATCTGGCTGACAAAGAGCGGTCTTGGCACGGTGAAAACTCTGAACGAAATCGAGTGGTTGGAAGCAGCGCTGACCCTGATGCAATCCAGATCGATCTGGGAGCAGATTCGCTAGAGCTACCTTACCGGTTAGACAGCAAACGAAAAACGGCTGAAAAACGGTTTAAAAACGGGCGTAACCCATTACTTGCAATAGGTTTTAGTCTTCAGATATTCATTGTGATCCTGATAGGAACGATTTGGTTGGCCAGAACTGAACTTCGAACAAACCAAAGTCAGCCGGACGCTGTCACAGCGCCTGAAGCGACTGCCAAAACAAAACTGACACCAGCCCCAAAAACTCCGGAACCTTCTGTTATCAGAGGGATAACCATCCGTTATGCGGATGGTCAGGATGAGTTGATGGACGATCTGACGGAGGCTGTGAGACGTGTGTCAGGCAAAAAGGCAGAGATTCTGGTGGAGGATCGGGATCAGCCTTGGGTCTGGACAGTGACCGACAGTTCTCCAATCGCTGGAACTCGTTTGAAAATCAGCGGTAAGGGCAAGGATCTTCCCAGAGTGATTCTTGATCTTTCGAAATCCACAAAAGGGTTGCAAGTCCGAGCTGATTCAAGCCTTGACTTCATCAATCTCTTGATCGAATCCAGAGGCCAGAGCACAGGATCGCCATTAGTGATGTCGTATGGGGAACTTACGATCGAGAAATGCCGATGGATTCTGCGCGAAACCGATGCAGGGTCCAGAACCGCGTTCCAGCTCAGTTCGAGGCGATTTCGTCTCAGGGACACGTGGGTTCATGGGTTTACTCCAGCGATTGACGCCCAGATTTTGCAGGATACGGAGATCGAAATCCACGATTGTCTTTTGACTGAGGCTGTTGATATGACTGCCCCACCAGCAAAATCGAAGGCAAAGGCTCGTCAATCAGCCCTGATCAGCTTGAATCTCGCAAAGCTGAATCTGAATCGTGCGAGGATTGAGCTCAACCATTTAAGTCTTATAGGAGATAGACTTATCGAAATACGTGGCGATGTAACCAACCAGAAAGTGGCTCTGGAAGCATCGCGATGTCTCTTTAAGGGAAGCGATTTATTGACTGTTAAAAGTCCTGTTATTCCTGAGGAATTACCCGTGCGCTGGACGGGTGACAACAACTTGTTTGACGTGAGTGAATCGTATTCAAAGGATCCATCTAAAGCCAATCCATTAAAGACTTTGAAAGAGTGGTCACAAGTCGTTTCAGAGGTAGACTCTCAGGAACGTAAAGTCAGGCTTGCGAACCCAAGTTCACAGGCACCGTCTCCGAGCGATTTTGTGCCTCGTCAGAAAGCGGATCGCGAATTTGGGGTACGTTAAATCAAAGCCCGTCATGTCGGGGGACGGCTACGACCTAAATCTCAAACTTAGAATCCAGATTACAGAATGAGACGGCTAAAAGTTTAGAAAAACGATTGTTCCCATAATGATAAAGCGTCTTTCATTTTTGAGACAAATTTAACGATACAAGTCTATGTCAATACGTTTTTTGTAGAAATTTTGAATATTTACGCCACATCCTCCAGCCACAACACAAATCTACATATCCCTTTATTACACAGTGACTTACGGAATATCTTGAAAACTTCTTTTGTAAAATTCATATAAGTCTAGTAACTTGGGTGTTGTTTCTGAGTGGCAAATTTGGTACACATAAGTACTTGAAGCAGATTCTGCAAAAGAGGGTTTAGCGTGTCTGAGCAAGTCTGGTTCTCTGAAGGGTTGAAGTTTGAATGCACTCAGTGTGGTCGATGCTGCACAGGTGCTCCGGGCTTTGTCTGGGTAGGCGAGCGAGAGGTTGAGCGACTGGCGAAACGATTTGGATTGAGTCTTGAGGACTTTGGTCGGCGGCACCTACGGATGGCTCGTGGCAGGCTTAGTCTGACCGAGAAACCAAACGGAGACTGCGTATTCTGGTCCAACACGACTGGTTGCCAGGTTTATGAGGATCGTCCTGACCAATGTCGAAGCTGGCCGTTTTGGAATGCGAATCTTGAATCACGATCAGACTGGGACGAGATTGCTGAAGAATGCCCTGGCTGTAACCGTGGTTCCAGTTGGAGTTTGGTGCAAATCCAGGAGCAATTGAAGCTGGCTCCTGATCGTTCAAACTGGCCTGATCAAGAAGAGAATTGAGCATGTTGGGGTGTCGTGTCATGCTGATCAATCCATACCACTCAGAAATGCCCCAATCGGGTGTGCGACTGTTGATCGATCCAGTCGTGTTCAGTGCAGGCTTTAGAGAAACCATGCCGAAGATTACGGGGCCGGCGACTGTCAATACATTGAAAGAACTTACGTCTGAGGGAGTTAGGTTGTGGGCAAGTCGTCCGCTGGACCGGCACCTGAATGACGTTTTTGAAGCAGGGGCGTGTTGGAGGGAGATCCACCAATGGCCCGGCAAAGTCTGTTGTCCTTACGACGAACAACAGAGATATCCCAGGGAAACCCTGTCAGTCAGGGAGTATTCGGAGTAGGAACCTGCTGGTCTGACCAGTAACCGGC
>CAMCFM010000452.1 GCA_945874095.1 Candidatus Kuenenia stuttgartensis | reverse complement strand
GGCTCTCAGTCAGCCTCGGTGCCGCCATCGACGAAAAACGTAAGAAACTCGTCCCTGTGGCTGCCCGCTGGCCTGTAAAAGATCTGATGGAAGCCGTCCGTCGGTATGCTTTACAATATAAGCTCCGCACCAACCTGGCTTACGTTTGCTTGGCCGATGAAAACATGGGCGAGGAAGATGCCCTGGCATTGAAAGAAATCATCGGAGACACGCCCATCAGGCTCGACCTGATTGAAGTCACAGACCTGACCGGCCAGCACCGGCGACCATCAATTGACGAATTAAATGCCTTCCGACAAAGACTTAAAGACCTGCTTCGCCAGCCTGTTGTCAGACGATATTCTGGAGGGGCCGATATCGCTGCCGCTTGCGGAACTTTGGCGGGCGGGCTGAATGATGTTTAAAATCGCCCTGAATTTGACTCAAGGCGATTTCGCGATAATTTCAGACCGAAAATTCACTCGGCTTTGACGTTGAGCCGCAGAACGACTTCGTCGCGGATCAAGTCGTCGGTTTTGCCAGGATATACAATCCCAAAGTCTTTGCGGTTGATGGCAAACTCGGTATCAAACGTCACACCACCATTTTCCGCGATCGCCACTTTGGCAGGAAATGCAATCGACTTGGTCACACCATGAAGTGTGAGGTTGCCCGTGATCGAATGTGTCGATCCAGCAAGCTTTGTATCACCCCCACCGGCTTTGATTTCGGTGGCTTCA
This sequence comes from Candidatus Kuenenia stuttgartensis, assembly GCA_945874095.1. Taxonomy (GTDB): domain Bacteria; phylum Planctomycetota; class Planctomycetia; order Isosphaerales; family Isosphaeraceae; genus QWQI01. The sequence goes on along the minus strand of CAMCFM010000452.1, from coordinate 3,281 downwards.
AAAACACTTGACGGAAACTTCGCAACATCGAAAAAGTCTTGATTCTTAAGGTGGCCGGTCAAACGATCGCTGTCGGACCACGTCGAATTCATGTCGATTGTCGCTTTAAACCCGATCAACTGCTTTTTGGCAGAGTCCACTTGGGCTTCGGCTGTAAAAATCTTGAATCCACCGTCGTGCTTGCCTGTGACTTTGGAACCTGTAAATTCAATCTTGGAGCTTGCGGCCACAGCTTTGACCATTTTCGCGCCGGCTGGCAAAGCCTTTGCTTCAGAGGCTTTATCGCCTTCTGTGGCAGATATGGTGGACGTTTTATTGGAGGGCTTGGGCGGGGTGGCCTCGGCTTTGAACTTATCATCGGCAGGGTTCGAGCAGCCTGTCGTTTGCAGACAAATAGCCGTAAAAAGCCCAGCAATAACCAACGATTGCATCTTACGCATGGTGTATTTCAATCCAGTTTCTTCTTGAGAATTCAAGCTCTGGCCAAAACAAAGCGATTTGGCCACGACTTCATCATCATGAATCCTCATAGCTGGATAAATCAATAGATGCCATGCAATGGACGCCCCGGTGCCGCCCATGAGTCAACTTTTTGCTCCACCTGGGGATCATCATCCAAAGGCCATGAATGGAACGGTTTATGACGTGCATCAATCACCAGCGGGAGCTTGCAGGACCAATGCTTCTGGCGAGTCTCCGAATCGGCCCCATCGATATCGGCTGCAGGGTTGGAACGGGTGAAAGTGACCCACAGAAAGTTTCGAAGTGAGCGGGCTGTAAACTCGGCATCATCGCACAACACGACCAGGGGGAATGCACGCAAGCCGTTTTCAGGACCGATCTTTGAGCAGAAATGGCGAAGGCTTGGATCACTCTCGCCACGCTCTGCCTGACTTTTTACGCCTGAAACAGCCAGTACGCCAGGCATGACCACCCGGGCCTCGTTCCAACCTGATGGGAGTTGAAGATTTGATGAAATTTCCGTCGGCAAATCTCGCCGTTTCGGGCCGGCAGCAGCCAGGACCAATTTACTCCCAGAATTAAACCCGTGGCCGCTATAATCAAGCGTATCCATCGTGGTGCGTGTGTGGAAATGTAAATCTTCCGATGGGTCGAATCGCTCGAGCAAGGCTTTGAGGTAATCGCCAATGTGATGGATATCTAAGCCGGGAACGTCTTCATGGGCCAGAATAAAAAGATATTTCGCCAGCGACATCTGTCCCTGACCCAAGATGGCCGATGCCTGAGTGAGCAGTTCCTGAGGCTTTCGAGCCTCAGCATAAGGCACGTATCGCTCTGATCCAATTGCCAGCAGCAACGGATGCACTCCGGCAGCATCCACCGCATGAACGGCTTTTACACCTGGAAGAACGGTGGGCACTACGGGGCCAGTGATGTCGTGAATCATCTCGCCAAAGGTAGTATCTTCCTGAGGCGGACGACCGACGGTTGTAAATGGCCAGATTGCATCTTTGCGATGATGAATGGCATTCACTTTAAGGAATGGAAAATTATGTGTCTGGGCATAATAACCCAGGTGATCTCCAAACGGACCTTCCGGCTTTGTCTGATGTGGATCAATAGTCCCTGAGATCACAAAATCAGCTTCAGCAGGCATGGCCAGCCCGTTGGCACCTCTGACAAGCCTGAGACGTCGGCCACCCAATGCCCCTGCAAATACAAGCTCAGGCAAGTCTTCCGGGAGTGGCATGACGGCTGAAAATGGCAGACACGGAGGGCCTCCAACGACGATGTTCACAGCCAGTCGTTCCTGCCTTCGAATCGCAATCGAGTGATGCACACCAATCCCTCGATGTATCTGATAATGCAACCCGACTTCATCATCGAGATATTCATTCCCGCTGAATTGGACGCGGTACATGCCCAGATTAGAGTAACGCCAACCCGGCTTATCTGGATTTTCAGTATAAACAACCGGCAGAGTCACAAACGCCCCACCATCGCGCGGCCAGCAAATCAATTGCGGCAACTCCGACTTTTTCGCTTTAAATTCAAGAACCGGCCCTGAGCGTACACGCTTCGGCAGCAGCGTAAGGGCACGTAAAGGGACGCCGGCGAATCTCCATGGACGTTTCAGGGCAGATTGTGGATCAACCTTAAGGGCGACCAGTTTGCGGACAAAATCAAGGCTGTCGCGAAAGATGAACTGGGTTCGGTCCAAGGTTCCGTACAGGTTGCCGACCATGCTGAAGGCGGATCCCTGAACATTTCTGAACCAGATGGCAGGCCCGCCGGCAGCATAAACGCGTCGGCAAATGGCGGCGGCCTCAAGGTTCGGATCGACTGGTTCGTCGATGGCGATGAGTCGTCCATGTTTTTGAAGGTCGATCAAACACTCGCGTAAATTGACGTATCCCATGAGGTTCCTGACGATCAATCGAAGCCTTAGCCGAGATGTTCGGCCTTTGTTTTGAACGCTTCTAATCGTAGTATAGTCAATCTTGATCGCGATGTCCGAATCAACCTTTTTGGCCGGCAATGGTCAAATTAAGTCCATTGATTAGAATATCTGCATACGATCGCCGAAATTGCACTATCGGAATGGTTCTGGATCCATGACCACAACAGACAACACAATCCTTGTCAGTACAAGCGGTTCCACCCATCCTGCGACCACATCCAATGTGGACAAGTCGGGCCTGAAGGTGCGGAAGATGTTTGGGTCGATCGCGCATCGATACGACTTTTTGAACCATTTTCTGAGCGTTAATATCGACAAATATTGGAGGAACCGGACCACCAATCTCGCCCCTCCGCCGCCTGCCGGTCAGACCATTGTCGATTGCTGCACCGGAACTGGTGATCTGGCTGTGGCTTACGACAAAAGAGCAAATGGTGCCAATCCGATTGTGGCGACCGATTTTTGTCGGCCCATGCTTGTGCGAAGTGTGCCGAAGTTTGCGAAGATGGGAGCATCCGGGCGGATCGCTGTGGTGGAGTCTGACGCGCAACATCTTCCACTCCCAAGCAATATGGCGGGTCTGACAACTGTTGCCTTTGGGCTCAGGAACATTGCCAGCACAGTGAACGGGCTTGATGAGTTGATCCGGATTACGATGCCTGGCGGACGGGTCGCGATCCTCGAATTCAGCCGCCCTCAGGGCCGCATTTTGGGGCGGATGTATCTGGCATTCTTCAAAAGAATTTTACCAAGAGTGGGCCAGGCTATTGCTCCAAATGCTTCAAATGCTTATGGTTATCTACCTGCCAGTGTATTGGAATTCCCGGACGGTCAAGCGATGATCGACCTGATGACAAGC
>CAMCFM010000451.1 GCA_945874095.1 Candidatus Kuenenia stuttgartensis | reverse complement strand
TCATACGCCTCTCCACCAAACTCGGCATAAGCTGGTATGAACGAGCCAAGTGCAGCATATTGGCAGAGAAAGAAGGTGGCTAGTGGAATCAGGACCGCTGGAACGAAGGCTGTGGCGGTGCTGCGTATCGACTTAAAGGCGAGCAGCAGTCCAATCGCGGCAACCAGTGATGCGGCGGGCAGTTCGTTACAGGCACAAAATGAAGCGAAAAAGCCGGCCTTGATGAATTCCAGACGACTCGGAGTCTGGCTGTTGATGGCTTTGACTGTCGCCATCACAGCGAAAAATGCGGACCATGCGGCCACAAGGTGATTATTGAGAGTGCTGGTAAAAACGGTAAGATAGGTGCCGAATGCGAAGGCCGTGAGGCTGGCCAGCCAGGCCCAGTCGTTGGTTGAACCATCGTCAAGAAATCGTCGGTAACGCACCAGCATCAGGCCCAGTGGAAGCACATTCAGAGCGATTAAAACCGGCTTAAGGTAGACCACATGCATCGACCACTTGAACGGCTCAGGCGTTTGAAGCTCAATGCGCGATCCACCGGGAGCGGATTTATCCTCAACCCTGACGTTGCGGGTGATCCGGCTGGTCAGGGTTTCATGGTCGAGCGGCAGGCCAACGATCTGGCGGACTGGATAGAGCCCGGCAGCGATCAGGGTTGGCAGCATGGGCGGTTTGCTGGAATAAAAGTGCTTTGGTTTCGGAGCGGTTGTGGAGCTTTCCCAAGGGCTGGGACGATAGACTTTGTCCATGGTTCGCGGCTCCCATGGGCAGTTGTCGATGCTGTAAGTGCTTCGTTCCAAAAGGGCCCAGACGGTGCACCAGCGGCTGATGTCGTTCGCCTCAAGCAGAGTGGGCATGCGCAGTGTAAGGCCGCCAGCCAGGCCGACTGCCATAAGAATGATTACGGATCCGACTGGCCCACGCCAGGCGATGGATGTTCGATCCGCTGGAGTGGTGGTCTCAGTCAATGGATTGCCCTTGGTTTCAGGTGATGACTCAGAGGTCAGGCGTGAGCTTGTTCGCCAATGGTTTCAGCGATGTTGGGCTTGGCCCAGGGGCCACCATTTTGCTCGGCCAGGTTCCATTCCATGGCCAGTCCGATGGCTGTGATTATAGTCCCAGTCAATCCGCCAGCCCAGGCAAATAAGGCCAGTTTCCAGCCTGCATTGCTGCCCGATATACCAACCAGAAGGGCCGCCAGCAGACCAGTCAGGGCCAGGAAAATCATGACGATTCCTGAACCGCCCATGAGGTGTATGGGGCGACCGCCGAAGCGGGTGCGGGCGGTCACGGCCAGGAGGTCGAGAAAGCCCTTGAACATCCGGTTCCAGCCATATTTGGAATGGCCAAAAGTGCGAGGGCGGTGGTGGACTTCAATCTCGCCGACTTTAAAGCCTCTGGCAGAAGCCAGTACAGGAACAAACCGGTGGAGTTCGCCGTAAAGCTGAACGTCTTTGACGACCTCATTGCGATAGAGCTTGAACCCACAGTTATGGTCGTGCAGGCGGCAGCTGGTGAGCTTGCTGACCATGGCATTGAAGACGCGTGAAGGGAAGACTTTATGCCAGGGGTCGTAACGCTTGCGCTTCCATCCACTGACGACATCCAGGTTGTCATCGTGGAGCTTGGAGAGGAATCGGGGGATCTCGGCAGGATCGTCTTGAAGGTCGGCGTCCATCGTGATCACCAGATCGCCTATGGAGGCTTGAAAACCGACATTCAAAGCACAGGCTTTGCCGAAGTTCCGGCGGAATCGGATGGCTTTGATATGCGGGTCGGTAGCAGCCAGTTCGCGAACCACATTCCATGAGGAGTCGCGACTGCCGTCGTCAATAAACAGAATCTCGTAAGGCTGACCAATGAGGGTCAGCGCAGAGCCGATCTGGCGATGCAACTCGCCAAGGCTTTCCTGTTCGTTATATAGAGGAATGACGAGGCTGATCATACCTGAGGCGACTCTTGTGTTTCTTGACCAGATTCCGGAGGGGTTGGCACCAGTGCGATCACCGCTGCCGCGACAAGTTCGGCCACGACCCACACAAACCTTAACCCAAGAGCCGATGCGATGGCCAGATCTGGGCCCAGAAGTCCGCCTGTGAGTTCGTCAATGATCCACTCTCTGAGCCCGATTCCACCTGGTAACATGGGGAGTGCAAAGCCACCCACAGTGCCCAGCATCATGGCGCCCATGACGCGCGGCCAGTGCGAAACAGAGACGGATTGATGAGGGTCAAGAGCTGCCACAACAAGGACTTGCGATACGCCCCAAAGTAGCCATCCCAGAACGCCCCAGAGTAGAAGTGCCCTGATGTCAGGGATGGTCGGGGTGGGAAGGTCGCCTGGCTCAATCGAGTGGAGGCCTTTTTTAAGAATCCGGACAGCCCTGCCAAATGTGAATGGCAGAACTGTGGCTAAAAAGGCCAATCCGAGGGCGAGTGACAGGAGTGCCCCAATCGGGTGGCTCGGTGGGATGAAAAGCAGGGCCGAGCCGAGTAGCCCTCCGATGGCCATCATCGAAAGAGTCTCGTAAAGAGCGGTCAAAATCGCCGCAGTCGGCCTGGCGCCGGCCTTGGTTAGTAAAGCGACTCGAATCACCACCACCATTCCCTTGCCTGGTACATACTTGGCAGGATGGCTGAGAATATAGGCTTTCAGGCAAGTGAATGTCGAGATCAGCGGGGCCACCATCTGCACCACTCGGGCATAGTAAAGGCCGAATGCCATGAGCCCGAAGATGTAGAAGATGCCTGAGGTGACCAGCAGAGTGATGTTCAGGCTGAAGTCAGCCGTTTTGGCTTGCCAGCGGTCCCAGGTCATGAGAATCTGACGTCCGACGGCCCATAATACGACTCCGCCGATCGCCAGTTTTACGGCCACTTTCAGCCACTTTGGGAATCGTTTTTTTGGACCAACAGGCTGACTTGGAGTATCTGATGTAGATGACTGAGCCGATTCAACTTCTTGAGTTGAAGAGGTTTTCGAAATCAGGGATGGATCAGGTTCGGGCATGGTGGGATATCGAAACGTGATTTCGAAATGCGGATCAGGCAGGTGCTTGATTCAGGCTGGCGATGTTGGCCGGGGAGAATTCAGAGGCTGTCCAGGTGAGCTCTTCGTATCGCAGAGGTTCGTTGAGGAACCGCCAGACACGGCACTCGGGCGGGCTTTTGAGAAGGCCTACGATGATGCGTGGAACTTCGCCGTAGTGATTCTCTTTGAGGTCTGTCTGGCTCGGTATGGGCTGCCATCGTGGATGCGAGTGATAGATCGCCATGATCTCCGTACCGTTTCGGCGCATCTCCTGAACAGCCTTGATCAAGGCCTGAGGGTCGGCGTTGTAGCGGGTCTCACTTTGATCCGCATTGGGGAGCTTATAGATCTCCCAGGCATGCCCGTGTCCACCCGCAAGAATGCCGCAGCATTCGAGCGGTTTTTCTGTCAGACAGTGATCCACCATGGCTTGCTGGATATCGGGCAAGATCCGCAAATCGATTGAATCGGGGCTGATGTCGCTCATTCCGGATACAGCGATGTGGAGAGATAACGTTCGCCAAGGTCGGGCAGAATCACCACGATCCGCTTGCCGGCGGCTTCAGGACGTCGGGCAATCTGAAACGCGGCAGCTGCTGCGGCACCACACGAAATCCCCACCAGCATACCTTCCTGTTTGGCCAGCAGACGGGCGGTTTCGAACGAGAGTTCATCGGCCACGGTGATCACTTCATCAATGATTGTGGTGTTTAGAACGTCGGGAATGAAGCCGGCTCCGATGCCCTGAATGCCGTGACGACCAGGCTTTACAGGCTGGCCGGATCGCATTTGGGTCAGAACCGGCGAGTTCGAAGGCTCAACAGCGATCACTTTCAGGTTCGGCAGCCGGCTCTTCAGGACTTCGCCACAGCCGGTGATGGTCCCACCGGTACCCACTCCACAGACGAGATAGTCGAGCTTTCCGCCCGTATCGTTCCAGATCTCCTCCGCAGTGGTTTTACGGTGGATGTC
>CAMCFM010000450.1 GCA_945874095.1 Candidatus Kuenenia stuttgartensis | reverse complement strand
CTGCTACAACCGCTACCACGAGGATTTTTTTGACTTGTTAAGTAAGCAAATGCTTATAAGATAAGTATCCTTATATAAAGGAATGTGCTTTAAATATCATTTTTGGTTATAAACCATTGATTTGGTTTGTAATTCTACAGGCATAAATTGCTTAATTGTTGCGTTGCGATAAATTGCGATTGTTTTGAATTTTTATCATATTAAACAAGTCGATTCACCCGGCGGGCAAGATGCCCGCTTCTCTTTCTTGAGATGAATTCCAAAATCTGGATGGCTTTTCTTATCTAGCCGGTCTTGGCGCTAGCCCCGGTTGGTTGGTTTTAAAAACCGAGATATTTTTTCGGCCTGTTCTTTTGTTCGGTTAGGGTGTCGATGTGTCGCGCACATGGCTATTAATAGTTGTCTCCTCCGGAACCCAAATGCATGGTTCGTAGCGGGCTTTGGCTGAACGCGATTCAGGATCAGGTTTTCTGAAGATTTTGGGCTAGACCATTGGGCGATTATGGTTTAAGAAAGCGATTGGTGAACGATCGAAATAGGGTCATCGGCATGGAGGCCGAAGCGATGCCAAAGCTTATGGATAAGCGATTTCTTGCAGTGAGTGGTCTCGTTCTAGTCTGTTTGACGGTGGGTTGCCGCCAGACGCCTGTGTCGAAATCGGTCCGATCCGATGGCTTGGAAGGTACGTTTGAGCCGGAAGTGCGCGACGATTCTGTTCCGATTGAGAAAGAACTGGCTGCGCCGAAAGGCTTTTTTAGTTCGAAACGCGAGCCGTTTGGAGGTTGGTCAACTCAGGCGCGGGAGATTGAAAAATCTTTGGGCGTCAACAAGTAGTGCAGAGGCAGACGGCTTCGTATCATTCTTAAATTCCAGCTTGTATTTTGCTCAGTTCAGGCATGTCCTTTGGACACCCAATCCGGTTCGCGTGTCAGGTGGTTCGCGGCTGATCCTCGCGGATTGATTTTTTGAGTTGCTTGCTCATGCCCTGCCCGCTTTGATATGCTCACTGGGATACCTCCGTGCGGGATCTCAATTTCGTCTCTTCAAAAAACATCCAAAACAAAAAAGCTTGTGGAAGGCTCCACCATGACCCGACCCCGATTGTCGGCCTTGGCTCTGATGGCGATGTGTCTGGGAATGGCCAGTTTGGCCAGAACGACTCAGGCCGCCCCGCCCAAGCCCGTCGCAACCGATTCTCAAGGAATTCAGAAGATGAACTTTGGCAAACTCGCCGATGGCACGCCCATCGAGCTTTACACACTGACCAACGGCAAAATTACAGCCAAAATCACGACCTATGGAGGGATTGTGACCGAGCTTCACACCCCCGATCGTGATGGCAAAACGGCCGACATTGTTCTGGGCTTTGATTCGCTTGAAGGCTATCTGGCCGGCCACCCTTACTTTGGAGCCATCACAGGCCGATTTGCAAACCGGATTGCCAAGGGCAAGTTCTCCATCGACGGCAAAGAATATTCACTGGCTGTGAACAACGGCCCGAATTCGCTGCACGGTGGCTTGAAGGGTTTTGACAAGCAGGTTTGGAAGGCTGAGGAAACCACGGTGGATGGGTCCCCTGCCCTGAAGCTTTCCCGCATCAGCCCTGACGGCGAGGAAGGATATCCTGGAAACCTCTCTGTGACAGTCACTTACAGTATTACGCCCGAGAATGCTCTGAAGATCGACTACACGGCCACAACCGACAAGCCGACTGTTCTGAACCTGACCAATCACAGCTATTTCAATCTTTCCGGACCAGCTTCTGGAACGATTCTGGATCATGAACTGACGCTGGCCGCAGACCAATACACTCTGGTGGATGAAAACTTTATCCCTACTGGGAAGTTGGGAAGTGTGACGGGCACGCCTGTGGACTTCACTAAGGCCAAGGCTATTGGGGCCCACATCGGCCAGATTGCCGGCGAGCCGGGCGGTTACGACCATAATTTCGTGGTCCGTGGGGCTGAGGCTGGCAGCAAGAAGCCGATCTTTACGGCCAAGGTGAAAGATCCGAAATCCGGACGCACCATGACCGTTCTGACCACCGAGCCAGGCGTTCAGTTCTATACAGGCAATTTTCTGGATGGAACGGTCAAAGGCAAAGGCGGAGTGGTTTACAAGAAGAATCAAGCGTTTTGCCTGGAGACCCAGCATTACCCAGATTCACCCAACCATGCCGATTTTCCAACAACACGCCTGAACCCAGGCCAGACTTACACGCAAACGACGGTGTATCAGTTTGGAGTGGAGTGAGACTCAAAAGAATTCCACAGTTCTTTGGGGGCAATTTCAAAATTGCCCCCAGTTCTTGATTGTTTGATATTCGCCTAACCAGCTATCCTGACAAACGATTCGAAGTCGTTCAGTTTTGTTCACCAATTTGCAAACCAACCATTGCCGCTTTCCAAGCTTTGGATTAGGATAAAGAAGAATCATTCCTCTGCCGCGATCATTCGGGGCCATACACGTGACCAAATCTACAAATTTATCCCTTAAAATACAATCTCCAACCCACGTTAGATGGCTGTTGGCTGTCACTTTATGGATGTCAATTCCAGTCGCGCAAGCGCAAGAGATAAAAGACCTTAAAGCCGATTCGAAAACCGGCGAGCAAATTTACAAGGCGCAATGTGTTTCGTGTCACGGGGTATCGGGTGAAGGTTCGAAAAAGTTCAAAAAGGCTTTGACAGGCGATCTTTCGGTGGGTCAGCTCACAAAGCTGATCGACGAAACCATGCCTGAGGACGATCCGGAGAAGTGCGTGGCTGACGATGCCCGCAAAGTGGCTGAATATATTCATGAGAGTTTTTATTCAACCACCGCTCAGGCCCGTAATAAGCCGCCCCGGGTGGAACTTGTGCGGTTGACCAATCGCCAGTATCAGAACTCGGTGATGGATCTGGTCGGCAGTTTTCGTGGGCAGGGGCAGAAGTTTGAGCCCAAAGGCTTGAAGGCAGAATACTTTAGCTCGCGTCAGATGAACAAGGAAAACCGGGTGATTGAGCGGGTGGATGCGCTCGTCTCATTCCAATTCGGCGATCGCCGCCCACACGACCCACCTGCCCCGCCCAAGACGGATAAGCCTAAAGACGAGCCAAAGAAGCCTGAATCAAAGACTCCGGAAAAAGCTCCAAAGCCTTCCGAAGAGAAGAAGACTGAAAAGAAGCCGCAAACATTCGGTCCTCTGGAATTGGCCATGGCCGATCCGCCTAAACCGGCAGACAAGCCGAAAGTAGAGGCGAAAGTAGAGCCGAAAAAAGCGGCGGTTGCAAAAGATAAGCCCAAGGACGAGCCCAAGAAGCCTGAGAATGATCCGGAAGCTCTGAAAAAGAAGATTGAGGAACAGAAGCGTAAACAGAGAGAATCTGAGCGCAAGCAGCGTGAGCTTCAAAAGAAGAAAGATGAAGAGGCCAAACAGTTTTCGGCACGATGGCAAGGTTCAGTGCTGGCTCCTGAATCGGGCGAATTTGAATTTGTGGTTCGCACGGAAAACGCGTTTCGCCTGTGGGTCAACGACAATGAAGAGCCGTTGATGGACGCCTGGGTTAAGTCTGGTAATGATAAAGAGTTTCGGCAGACCATCAAGCTCAACGGCGGGCGGGCTTACCTGATTCGCCTGGAGATGTTCAAGTTTCGAGAGCCGACAGCTTCGATTGAACTGGCCTGGAAACGGCCTGGTTCAAGTGTCACGGAAATCATTACAGCACGTCATTTGAGCCCGACATGGAACCCCAAGCGGTTCATCGTGACAACTCCGTTCCCGCCCGATGATCGGAGCTTTGGGTATGAGCGAGGCATTTCGATTTCAAAGGCGTGGGAATCGGCCACGACCGATGCTGCGATTGAGACAGCGAACCATGTTCTCGAAAATCTGAACGACCTGGCTGGGACCAAGTCTGGCGATCAGGATCGCAGTGAAAAGATTCGCCAGTTTGCTGTCAAATTTACGGAACGGGCGTTTCGCAGGCCGCTCACGGAATCTCAGCGCAAGTTGTATGTTGACAGGCAGTT
>CAMCFM010000449.1 GCA_945874095.1 Candidatus Kuenenia stuttgartensis | reverse complement strand
ATCGACCTGCCAATTGAAGGCGTGGCTTCATCGTTCCACATCCTCAATCATTACGGCAATATGTCATCGCCTACGATTGCATTTGTCATGAATCATTTGAAAGAGACAGGCGCAGCCAAGCCCTGTGTGGCCATCGGCTTCGGGCCAGGGCTGGTCACCGAGGCAGCTTTGTTCTTTTAAAGGAATGTGGCCCATAACATGCTTTTTGCACTGGCTTTAAGCACTAAAGGTGCTGTCCTACCAGCCAAGGCCAGCGGCCTTGGTGGTGGGAGGATGGTTATTGGCTTTCACGTACCTTGGGCGTTGCCCAAGGCTGTTATGGGTCTGGCCTTTGGCACTAAAACCAGATCACTCTCAATCCCATAATCCAGGGAATCCGGTATGAGCCATTAATTTTAATCCTCGTCATAATCCTTACAACCCAAATAATACAGACATTCGTTAAAACGATCTCACTTTGCATTAAATTCAGGCGAACTTGGTGTTTTTTGATGCCCCATTTCAGCATTGTCCTGCGTTGTCGTGTTATATTTGTATCAATTCGCTATTTCAAGAAATTGAATCAGGTGCCTAATCAAGGAGCGTTCGATGAAGTTCAGCCAATTCAAACTGGGAAGACATTTTTCTGGCCTGGGGCGTCGTGAATCGAATGCCCTGAAACGAACCAGAAAATCGGGCCTATTTCTCTCGATGGAGTCACTGGACGACCGTATTGTGATGGCGGTCAGCACCTGGTCCGGCGCCGTGGATACGCTCTGGTCCACAGCAGGCAACTGGGACACCGCACCGATTGCAGGCGATACCCTGGTCTTCCCCTCGACCGCCACTTCATTCACATCTGTGAACGACTTTTCGGCAGGTGAATCGTTTGGAAACATCACGATAAATGGTTCCGGTTACTCCATTACCGGCAATTCGATCAGCCTTGCAGGGTCGATTGAGTCGACTCAAAATACGGGAGGGAACCTGCTGGGTCTGAATCTGACATTTACGGGCGCCAACTCGACCATCAATGTCGCTCAAACCTCAGCCAATCTAAGCCTTAGCGGGGCCATTGCGAGTCCCACGGTTTTGGAAAAAATCGGCTCAGGGAAACTGATTTTCACAAACAGCTTGACCTATACTGGCTCGACCCAAGTGGATGCTGGGACTCTGGTGAATCAGGCCAGCCTGAATGGGAGCCTCCTGCTCAATACAGGTGCCAATTTGAATGGTGATGGGACGTCCACGGGCTTGACCTCTGTCGGTGGAAATATCGCTCCTGGGAGTAACGGTGTTGGGATTATCACGAGCACTGGGGATCTTTCACTGGATTCCAATTCCGGGTTTTCCACAATTCTGAACGGGACCACTGTTGGCACTCAATATGGCCAAATTCAGGCCAATGGACCGATCCAACTGGGCGGCTCCACCCTGATTGTCGGTCTTGGTTCCACGCCCAATTCCAACGAGACTTACACCTTAATCAATAATACGGGCAATGCCTCAATCTTCGGCACGTTTGTGGGCTTGGCGGAAGGATCCCTGCTGACTGTCAGCGGCCAATCTTTCAAAATCAGCTATGTGGGTGGAGACGGCAACGACGCTGTCCTAACCCATCAGGTCGGTACAGTCACGGTTCTGACAACCTCTTTGACTCCATCGGTTTATGGACAGCCAATTGACTTGACGGCCAATGTCAGCGTGACTGGAAACGGAGTCGGTACCCCCACCGGGAATGTCACGTTCTTTAACGGTGCAAATCTTATTGGGACAGCCCCACTGAATGCCAACGGTTCTGCCACATTTACAACAGGAAATCTATCGGTTGGAACGGGAACGCTGAAGGCGGTTTATGATGGCTCTGAGAATTTCCTGACCAGCACGTCAGCGAACCTGACCCAAACGGTGAACAAGGCTTCGACTGTTTCCACGGTGATATCATCGTTAAACCCTTCTGTGCTAGGTCAATTCGTCGGCCTTTCTGCCAGCGTTTTTGTGCTTAGCCCAGGTGTCGGTTTGCCCACGGGCAATGTCACATTCTTTAATGGCAACATTTCGTTGGGCTCAGGCACTCTAAACGATTCTGGCACAGCCACACTCAACCTTGCCAACCTGCCTGTCGGAAATCAAACCATCACTGCATCCTATGCAGGTGATTCGAATTTTTTGACAAGCAATTCCACCGCTCTGACTCAGGTTGTCAATAAAGCGGTCGCAAATGTAACTTTGACATCGACCACCGTTTCACCTGAAGCGTCTGGACTCATCACTTTAACCGCCAATGTGGCGGCCAGTTCAGGGGCTCCTGCTCCGACTGGTACAGTCGGTTTCTACTCCAATGGCAGCTTGATTGGTACCGGAAACCTGACCAACGGAGTGGCGACATACACCACAACTGGCTTCTATCTGGGGCTTGGCGTTGATTCGATCACGACAACATATAATGGTGACACGAATTACGAAACCAGTGATTCAAATGCCTTGAATGTCACTGCAGGAACCGAAAACGAACGCTTTATCAATCAGGCCTATTTCGTCCTCCTGAATCGTCAGGTGGATTATCAGGGCATGAATCAGTGGAATACGCGTCTGCAGCATGGTCGCAGCCGAACGTGGGTCGCCCGTGCGATTCGCCATTCCATCGAGGGGCAAGCCGCTTTGATTGATGACATCTTTAACAACTATCTTGGTCGATCCGGGACTGCTCCTCAGCTTGCAGGCACCGTACTTGCCGCTGAGAATACCAGCACAAGCCCTAGGGCGATCGTTCTGGGATCGCCGGAATACTATTACGGAGAAGGTGGAGGGACAATTCCATCCTATATCACAGCATTGGAAACGTCCCTTAATACCACATTCTCTGCCTATGCCAAAGCGACGATGACTCGCGAATTAAAGGCTGGTAAACTTCATGCTGCGGTTGCTGAACAGGCTTTGCTAAGCAACTCCGGCTTGGGCTCGCTGGGCCAGCTTCTCTATCAGTCCACTCTGGGCAGAGATGCCACAGACTCAGAAATTCAGACCTTCAAGAAGCTCTCCAAACAAGGCGTTTACTGGAGATTCCAGCAAACTTATATCATGGGTGGGCAGGAATTTCTGAACTACGCTAAAACTCAGCCTGGCACCGCTCCGGTCTGATCAATCTCTTAGATACATAAATCAAGCGGCCATGATTCCATTTTCTGGGAATCATGGCCGCTTTTTTATTTAAATGACCGACTTAAGATCATTCAAGGTAGCCTAGATCGGCCAGACGTTGCTCGATGAGTTTCTGCTCTTCGTCGTCATACTCAAATTCAGATTTATGAGCATGCGAATGAGGAGCAGAGATCAGGCTTTGGCCGTTGTCCTTACGAAGGTTAGAGCCGGAACTGCCGAAGACGTCATAGCCTTCCATGTCGATCGCAAGTTCGCTGTGCCCAAGCCGGCCGAGAACTGTTGGAGCGAAGTCGATCAGCCTGCATGAAAGTTTCTGGCCAGCCTGGATACCGGTACCTGAGGCCATAATGATGCCCTCTGGTCGGTGCGTGCCGGGCAGGTCTGGATCAGGTTCCACCCAGTCAGGCCTGTTGGTGATCTTGGTGCGGACCCAAAGGTCTTTCCTGGGCAGGGCGATCACATCCGGGAAGCCTTCACGGGCAGGGTCCAGATTATGTTCGGCAGCCACGTCGATCACTTGTTTGAAAAGTTTTGAGCCGTCCGTCGGGTCAGTCACTTCGCGTAAGACCTGTTGGAACTGCACTTTGGCGTCGTCGATCTGGCGAGGCGTGGTCAGGGGGGCACCCTTGCAGAACCACGACCGATTCAGATAGATCATCCCAGCTGTATCCTGGTGGGGAGCGAATCCGAGGGTACGCTTCCAGTCGAGCGGGAATTGGGCATCTACAGTGGTATCGAATGAAGCCGATCTAGCCGCTTTATCCTGACGTTTTTCAAGCCAAAGTCGTAGATGGTCCATGGCCTGACGACGTCTGCGTCTGACGCTCCCCAGTAGCGATGGTTCAAATGCAAGTCCTTTGTCGATCAGGATC
>CAMCFM010000448.1 GCA_945874095.1 Candidatus Kuenenia stuttgartensis | reverse complement strand
TTTGGGCCACCCACATCAGGCCCTTCATCCCAGTTCAGGCCGAGCCATTTGAGGTCTTCCAGAGCCTGGCGAGCGGCATCGTCGCGTGCTCTGGTCAGGTCCAGATCTTCCATCCGAAAGACGACCTGGCCATGGTCACGGCGGGCAATCAGCCAGGCCAGAAGAAAGGTCCGGGCATTGCCCAGATGGAGCCCTCCGGTGGGCGAAGGGGCGAGCCTGCCGACAGGCTTTGAAGTGCGTGCAAGTGATGTTTGCCGTGGATGTTCCAATGGATGGAGGGGCTTTCGTGGGAGGATTCGCTCTGGAGTTTTCACCATTCTACAGGTATATTGATAGGACTGAGAAGCCCGACGAGACCTGCCAAACTCTTGGCAAGTCTTGCAAAAAAGGGGCCGGAATTCACTTTCCCGGAACATACATGAACGATGACCTCAAGCGCGAGGCTCGGAGCCTGATCGAAAAGATCGTCAATCTCCGAGACTCTCTTTGACCTGGGCGACAAGCTGGAACGCCGTAAAGAGCTGGAAGATAAGATGGGCGAGTCCACATTCTGGAACGACCAGGATGCGGCCAAGCTCACCATTGACGAGATCAAAACCATCAACTCGGTTTTGAAGCCATTAGAAAGTCTCAGCTCACAGGCTGATGATTTGCAGGCCTTGATGGATCTCGCCCTGGAAGCGGGCGACGATTCGCTGGACGAGGATATCAGTCAAGCCGTGAAAACCGGCTTGGACGACTTTGAATCCTTTGAGCTTCAAAGCCTTTTGAGCGGCCCGAACGATCACTGCAACGCCTTCATGACCATCCACCCAGGTGCTGGTGGGACAGAGGCTTGCGACTGGGCCGAGATGATTTTCCGGATGTACACCATGTGGGCTGAAGCTCATAAGTACAAGCTGGAACTGGTCGATCGTGAAGCGGGCGACGTGGCCGGAATTCAGACCGTGACCATCGCCATTCGTGGCGAAAATGCTTACGGTTACCTGAAGGGCGAATCGGGCGTGCACCGACTGGTGCGGATCAGTCCGTTTGGCTCGGCCGATAAGCGCCAAACCTCGTTCGCGTCGGTAGATGTGTTGCCTGAGATCGACGACAAGATCGACATTGTTCTGAAGGACGACGAGCTCAAACGCGACGTTTTCCGATGCGGTGGACCCGGTGGTCAGCACCAGAACAAGACGGAATCAGGCGTCCGCTACACCCACCTTCCATCGGGCGTGGCCGCTGAAAGCCGCAGCGAACGGTCGCAGCACAAGAACGATGCCTTGGCTTATAATCTGCTCAAAGCGAAACTGGTCCGGCTTGAGGAAATCAAGCGGGAAGCTGAATTCGCAAGGGCTTACGATGAGAAGGGCGAAATCTCGTTCGGCAGCCAGATTCGTAACTATGTGCTTCAGCCATATCAGCTTGTGAAGGACTTACGGACCGGCCAGGAGTCGGGCAATCCTCAGGCTGTTCTGGATGGCCGGATTGACCAATTCATCAACGCCCTCTTGCGGATGCGTCTCTCCAAGGGCGATGCAGCCATCAAGAAAGGCGCGTAAAACCACGTGCCTCCAACCATTCCGAACGCTCTGGCCCGGCTCCCTTTAGCCGGGTCAACCTTTTCGTGGATCTTCCTGAACTCCGACGACCGACTCGGTCATGGCCTTCACGGGCCAGACTTCGACAGCCTCCTGATTCAGTCCGTGGAATCAAAGCCGGAGCACGAACAGACTGGCCCAGCCAGCCCGGTCTTTCAGGATGTTCATGTGGAAGATCTGCCGCAAGGCCCTGCTCGGATGACCGTGGGTCAGTGGGGTAAAATCCACTTCTCAGGCGTGTTTCTCCATACCGCCCCCGGAACGGTGCATTGTGATATAGCCGCACGGGTTCGGACATCCAATTCAGTGCCTTTGGCATCAACATATACCGTCTCTCGAACATCGTCCCATATCCTTTCAGCCGATGAATCTGCGATCGTTCTGGACGTTCCGGAACTGAGCCAGATCTTGAGGATCAAAGCCGGCCCTGGGAGCCGGATGGTCATGGCTGAGGCGGGTCGATCGGCCTTGAGAGTACAAATTTTACCCGCCGTATTGGCGGACACCGAAGCTTCCGCGCGTACAATCCAGTGGAGTTACACAATCGAATTGGTGAACGCCGCCGATTTTGTGTAATATTAAGTATATGGCCGTCCGTCATTTTTCATGAATGGACACCGCCTTTGCTCATTTCGCCCATCTTCTGACTTCTGACGATTGAGAACGACCGACCATGGCCGACTTGGAAACTCTCCAGAAACAAGATCCTGAAATCTATTCCGCAATTCGCGCTGAAGAGCATCGCCAACGCGACGAGCTGGAGCTGATCGCCTCAGAAAACTATACCAGCAAAGCGATTATGGAGGCCGTTGGCTCCGTTCTCACGAACAAATACGCCGAAGGTCTGCCCGGCAGACGCTACTACGGTGGATGTATCCATGTGGACACCTCCGAACAACTTGCCATAGACCGGGCCAAAAAGTTGTTCGGCGCCGAACATGCCAACGTTCAGCCTCACTCAGGCGCAACTGCCAATCAGGCCGTCTATTACGCCGCTCTGGAAGTGGGCGATACCGTGCTGGCCATGGACCTCGCCCAGGGCGGTCACCTGACGCACGGCATGAAACTGAACTTTTCCGGACGCTGGTACAACATTGTCAGCTATGGGCTGAACCAGCAGACTGAGCTACTGGATTACGACCGCATCGCCGAACTGGCCCGCGAGCACAAGCCGAAGCTGATTCTGGCCGGTGCCAGCGCTTATCCACGGATCATCGACTTCAATCGGTTCGCTGAAATCGCTCGCGAAGTCGGTGCCTTGCTCTTTGTGGACATGGCCCACATTGCCGGTCTGGTGGCAGGTGGAATGCATCCAAATCCAGTGGCTGTCAGCGACTTTGTAACCACCACCACACACAAGACCCTGCGTGGCCCACGCGGTGGGATTGTTATGTGTAAGGCTGAATGGCAGAAAAAGATCGATATGGCTGTCTTCCCAGGCCTTCAGGGCGGACCACTTGAACACGTGATCGCCGGTAAGGCTGTCTGTTTTCAAGAAGCCCTTCGCCCGGAATTCTCGAAATATGCCGGCCAGGTGGTGGCCAATGCCCGGGCTTTGGGCGAGGAATTGACCAGGGCGGGTTATCGTTTGATCTCAGGCGGGACGGACAACCACCTGATCCTGATCGACATGACAAGTCAGGGCCTGACCGGTAAAACGGCTGAAGCTGCCTTGGGTAAAGCCGGCGTAACGGTCAATAAAAACCTGATTCCGTTCGACCAGCGGAAGCCTTTGGACCCGTCCGGAATTCGGATGGGAACCGCCGCCCTGACCACCCGTGGGATGGACGAACAAGCCCTTCGCCAAGTGGCCGGTTTTATCATTGAGGCTTTAAAGGCCCCGACCGACGAAAGCCATCTGGCCAAGGTCAATCAGGCTGTGGTCGAGATGCTGAAGTGCTATCCCGTTCCGGCCGACGCCAAGTAATTTCAGCCCATTTTCTGAACCAACATCACTGTGGTCGAGGCAATGATCGCCTGGCCACAGTTTTTTCTTTGACGGAGCCAACAGCCGCGCTTGGCGACACATTCAGGCTCGGGTTCACAGGCCCAACCCGTTTCGGGACAATACCTTCCGGCACAGGATCGTCGGGCAGGGTTTTCGGTATCTCAGGAGCTTTCAAAGGCTCGGGTTCGCGCAATCGGGCCAGTGGTGGAGGGTCGCCCAATCGGGCTGATGCCACATCACGACCACCAGATCGGCTCATTGCGGCTGGCTGATCGCGGCGACCGGCTGCCAGCATCGACTTATCCGAGATATCTACAATGGCCTGACCGCGCTTTTCCGGAGGCTTGAACTGAGCCACTCGGAAGTCTTCGTTAAACGGGACGTTCACCTGAGGGCTGTGCATACGCACTTCAATGGCCAGCTGATCCATCGCCCAGAAGAGCTTGATCTTCTCCGGCAGCAAGACTTTATCCTCAGAGCCACTCTC
>CAMCFM010000447.1 GCA_945874095.1 Candidatus Kuenenia stuttgartensis | reverse complement strand
ACGCGTTCCGGGATGGCGATGGCCTTGATCCCGTTGTGTTTGGCCGAGCAGATACCCGCCACTTGAAGGGCAAGGACCAGTTCCGGATCGTCGTCCTCTTCTTCAGGCTCGCTGTCGAATCGCCAGGCGAATCCGAACAGTTTCATCAGCTGCGGGTCGTCCTCTTCAGGGTGAATGAAGAGTGTCTGGCCTTCGAACTGGAACCTGACGTCACCCTCTTCATCGACCGTCGGACGAAAGCCCTCTTGGCTCAGAAATTTGAGTATCAGGTCGGTTTTCGGCTGTGGCATGGTGGTGATTTGATCCCAGATCAAGAGAAATATTCTGCTTCGTGCCGGCCCTTACGAATCTGATCGTATGGCCATTCGTTCTGATTCACACGAAGTCCCGACTAGTGATTTTACGTAGTATCGGGCGGTAGGCAAGCCAAAGATTTCGGATGTTCAGGAAAGTTTCGGAAATTCTGGTCGGCCCAAAGCACGGCCAGGGTTCCGAATTTGACGGTCAGACCGGTGATTATGACCATTCTGAGCCATCGTCGTCTTGCATAACTGGGTCTGGTTTAGGTAACTTAACAGATCATGAGCGGAGGATTCATTCGATTTATGGATCCTGCCAGGCAAAGTCAGGTGACGAAGAATCAATCACATTTCGAGATGGTCGCTGATCTCATGCAGAGCGGCCTACCCCTTTGACGCGATCGGATCGGGAGATTTCATGGCCGCAGGCGAATCCAAAACCAAAAGTGCGACCCTTCTGACCTCATTTGGCTTGACACCCGGCAAGCTTAGGGGTCTTCAGCGCATCAGCAATCCAAACGGCACGCTGACGATGCTGGCTTTGGACCAAAACAGCTCGATGATCGAGATGGCCCACAAGGCTCTGAAAGAGTCTGGTCATGACCGCGAACCAACGTTCGCCGAAATTGCCGACGCCAAAGTAGACATGGCCCGCGAAATGTCAGGCGCTTCATCCGCCCTGCTGATCGACGGTTACTATGGAGCCTTCTCCGTGGTTGCCTCAGGTGCGATTGCCCCTGAAAAGGGCTTGCTGATTCGCGTTGAAAAGTCAGGCAGCCCAAAGAATTCCGTCGGTGCTCCACTGGCCGAAATCGAGCCAGGCTGGTCGGTTCAGAAGATCAAATACATGGGTGCCGACGCTGTCAAACTGCTGGCCCCATTCGAGCCTGACGAATCAAGCTCAGCCGAACACCAACTCCAACTGGTCAAGCACATCTACGAAGAGTGCCGCAAGTACGACATTCTCCTGCTGCTCGAACCAGTTGCGTTCCCTTACGGTTCAGAGAAGAAGACAGACGATTCTTATCGTCGTCGCAAGGCTCACACCGTGATTGAGTCGGCTCGCCTGCTCTCTCGCTGGTGCGATATCTACAAGGCTGAATTCCCTGGAGATAGCGAGCTGGACGACGAAACCAAGCAACGCGACAATCTTCAAGCCCTGACCGAATCGTCGGTTACACCATGGGTTCTGCTGTCAGCCGGTGTGGACTATCCACAATACAAGCGTCAGGTTGAGCTGGCTGTCGAAAGCGGCTGCTCCGGCGTTCTTGGTGGACGTGCATTCTGGAAAGAATACTTCACCCAGGGCGATGCCGCTGCCCGCACAAAGTTTGCCGCCACCACTGGCCGCAACCGTGTTGCTGAAATCGCCGAAATTGTTCAATCCAACGCCACTTCCCTCTGGGAAAAGTACGGCCTGAACAAAGAAGCCATGAAAGAAATTCGCGCTGCTGAAGGCTGGCACGCCCGTTATCTGGCCGGCGTTGGCACAAGCACCGGCGGTGGTCACGTAGTTCGCCCAGGCGAAGTTTATTGATCATCGCAAGTATCATAATCCATTTTTGAATGGTTCAGAAATCCCTGCCAGATCCGGCAGGGATTTTTTGTTTGGATCATTTGTTGTGTGATCAGACATGTTTTTCCAGAGGAGGCATCTATGAATAGTGATGTCCGCTGGAAATCAAGATACCCAACCCAACATCGATTTTGCTGCGACCAGGGCTTGTGGTGCCCGGATATCTGACGCACAATGGATATCTCCCGTATTTCCGTAAAACAGCAGTCAGTCATGTCGGAGGTGGAATTTGATCTCCACGTGGATGGGTCGAAATGCTCTGGCTGTCATTCTGGCTGGAGGACGCGGGACCCGACTCGACCCCCTCACTCGCGACAGGGCCAAGCCAGCCGTACCGTTCGGCGGCCCTTACCGGATCATTGATTTTGCTTTATCCAATTGCATCAATTCCGGTCTCAGACGCGTTCTGGTACTCACCCAGTACAAGGCCCTTTCCTTGTCTCGTCATATTGATCAGGGCTGGCGGTTCCTCTGCCGCGAGCTCGATGAATTTGTTGACGTCATCCCTCCCCAACAAATTTATGGCGAGAATTGGTATCGAGGCACCGCCGACGCCGTCTATCAAAACCTTTATACCATCGAACGTACCCGCGCCGAAGTGGCCCTGATTCTGGCTGGCGACCATATTTATAAGATGAATTATGGGATGATGATCCAGGATCACATGGACCATAAGGCCGACCTCACGATCGCCTGTCTGCCTGTTCCAGTCGCTAAGGCCAGCGATTTTGGAGTCATGGCAATCGATGCAAATCGCCGTGTCAGAGACTTTATCGAGAAGCCCCCTTGTCCTCCCGAAATTCCGGGCACGCCAGGCATGGCTCTGGCTTCGATGGGAATTTATGTTTTCTCGACCCGTCTGATGTTCGAAGTCCTCATGCGTGACGTGGCCATCAGGCGCGACCAAACCACTCGCGATTTTGGTCGAGACATCATCCCAGGTATGATTAACGAGGGGTATCACGTTCTGGCCCATCCGTTTATTGACGAAAATCGTAAACAAAAGGCGTATTGGCGCGATGTCGGTACCATTGATGCTTACTATGAAGCCAGCATGGACCTGATCGCTACCGACCCTTTATTGAATCTTTACGACCGCAACTGGCCGATCCAAACCTTCTCTCCACCGATCCCCCCGCCCAAATTTGTCCTCGACATGCCAGGCCGGCGCGGGCTGGCCACCAACTCCATCGTTTGCCCCGGTTCGATCATCTCAGGCGGAGAGGCGCATCGGTCCATTATCGGAACACGTTCGACCATCCGTTCATTCGCCTTGGTTGAAGACTCGATTCTGTTTGACGATGTGGTCATCGGCCGAGGCGCGAAAGTGCGACGCGCCATTCTTGATAAAAATATCGTCGTGCCCGACGGTTTCACGATCGGAATGGATCGAGAACTGGACAGAAGCCGCGGCCTGACCGTATCGCCGGAAGGGCTGACCATTGTCGCAAAGGATGAGGATCTGAAACGGTTTGTGTGAACCCAGCCTGATTCGAATTGGAACAAGCACGGATTAATCAGCGTGATTCGGGATAAATTTTGATAAATTACCCAACAGCTTTTTAAATCCTGTTCTAAGCTAATGATAATCTGTTCGGGAACTTACCAATCCGTCTCCAAGTGTGACTGAGGTCTGATCGATGTTTGAATTCTGGGTCTCTGGAGATCGAATCGCGCCGATCTTATACCTCAATGATGCACTGCCTCACTTGAAATTTACTCTGGGGGTTCAGGTTCTCACAGGATTATTTGCAATCGTACTCATCCTCAAGTCAAGAATGGGAGTAGTGGAATCAAAATTCTATCGTTCCAGCCTGCTCGTTTTCGCATTACTCATCCAGACATTCCAATATATGTATCACTGTGGATATCTTGATGAAGTCTATGTAAACCTCGAGCACTCGTGGAACCTCTATCACTTCGGCCGATTCTCGTTCAGCCCAAACACGATGGTCGACGGAACGGTTGAGTTCGTCTATTACCTGATCCTCACACCCTTTGCGTGGTCGCACAGGTCACTGATAACGGCCTCTCTGATCCTGGGCTGGCTGATCACCCTCGGACACACTTTGGCTGCCTGGAGAATCTCGAAAGATTGGTCGATCCTGCCACGTACCATCCTCATGCTCGGATTTGCCTGGAACCC
>CAMCFM010000446.1 GCA_945874095.1 Candidatus Kuenenia stuttgartensis | reverse complement strand
CCGTCGAGTCGGTATTTTTTGGTAACATCTTCGAACTTGCCGTTTCCGAGGTTGCGATAAAGCGCGTAGGATCGCCATCGGGTGACGAAGATATCGCTGAAGCCGTCGTTGTCAATATCCCCAACAGCTACTCCATGGCCAAATCCACGAGCGAATTGATCGAGCCCAGCTTTAGGTGTGACGTCTGTAAAAGTGCCGTTCCCAAGGTTTCGGAATAATTTGTCTCCACCGTGGGGTTTGGCTGGATCTGGCGGATATTGACCGGACTGGATGGCATAAACGTCCATGAATCCGTCGTTGTCGTAATCGATCAATCCGACTCCGCCCGATGTGCTCAGCGGTGGTATCAGTTTGGTGGAGGAACCGCCATTTTGATGGACGAATGCGGCCAGACCCGATTTCTCGGCAATATCTTCAAATGCAATCTGTGCGGACTGGGGTTTATTGGAGCGATTTGTAATCGACGATTTTTTCAGAGAAGGCTCAATCGAATCAAGCGAGACCCATTGCTTTAACGATTTCAATTCGTTGCTAGGTTGTCCGGAATATTGGAGGGGGTTGCCCTGCCCCAGAATTTTCCAGGCCCAGGCGTCTAATTCCATGCCAAGTTTTTTGGCCATGGCTGATAATCCCTCCGCAATTTCAGGCTTCAGCGGAGACGATTTCCGGCAGAGCTTGGAATAATCCGAGCGTCTCACTTCGGCTTCACGCTTGAGCTTCTGATATAAGGCGGCTTCCTGAGGCTGATTCTTGCTTGCCGAAATTTCGGAAAGTCTTGACAGTGCTGCCCTATCCGACGGATTCTCCTCGACAATGGCTTTCAGGCAGAGGGCTTCATCTGTAATGGAATCGGCTTTTTGAAACAGCCAGGCGGCCGTTCGATTGGCTTCGGTTTTCGTATATTTCAGAAGGTTTGAAAAGTCAAATGCTTTTGACAGATCACCCTCTGCCATCGCCAGTTGCATGGATTCAGTTAGAACGGGTTCATCTGTCGGTGACTCAGAACGTAACTTTTCAAGCGTTTTATGGGCTTCTTGAAATCGACCGGCAGAGCGATTCAGAAAAGCCTGAGCCAATCGCACTCGAGAATCTTCGGGAGATAGG
This sequence comes from Candidatus Kuenenia stuttgartensis, assembly GCA_945874095.1. GTDB lineage: Bacteria > Planctomycetota > Planctomycetia > Isosphaerales > Isosphaeraceae > QWQI01. The sequence goes on along the minus strand of CAMCFM010000446.1, from coordinate 2,936 downwards.
CTGGCGGCTTGTTCGACGGATGCTGTCCAATCGCCGATCACCGGTTCCTCGACATCCATGACCCAGACGGAGGCGAGCCCGTCCTCCGGATGTTCTAAAACGTAAACTCCATCGAAATAAATTTGCCGAGCTTTTGCTGTCCGGCCCTGCAGTGAGAGAATTTTATGGAAGAGGATCCGATGCGGCAGCGATTCCCGGGTCAGATTCAAGTGTTGGTCATAAAGTTTTTCGGCCTCCGACCACCGACCGGTTGCGACCAGTTGATTGGCGTCTGAGAGTTTCAGAATGTCGTCCAGTTCTTTCAGCCGTTGGTCTGCTTTGGAACGTTGGGCAGGTGACTGAATCTGATCGAGATTTTTTCTGGCCGCTGGCAACTGGCCTTGGCGGATCTGGATCTGCGCCAGATCGAGTCGAGCCTGGTCGAGTAAATCCAGTCGCTTTGATTTGGAAAAATAGAGAGTTGGAGAGGTGCTGATAATTTCTTTGAGCATGGATTGGGCGAGTGCCAGATCTTTGCTTTGAGCAACGGTGTTTGCTTTTTGACGTTGCGTTTGGATGAACCCCAAGACCTGTGAATCGGAATTCCAGGCGAATGCCAAAACCATTCCCATGAGCAGGAGGATTAAGCCGGATCGCTGAAAGAATCTGGATTTTGAGGAGTTTTGCATGTCGTCGGATGTCGTATCTTGCGCTGATTGCTGAGATGGGATCGCTCAACTACCAGTATGATCAAAATCAGATCAAAAGAAAACACGCCAAGCGATCTGCCTGGCGTACTTTTTGTTGAATTGATACGACTCTTATTTAAAATTCGGTGTTTGAGTTTGAGAATTGGAGCGGAGACCAAAGGTGATAGATAATCCTGGAATAGGAAACGTCTCATGGAGGCCAGATACTCTGACCTCATGGCTTTGGTGATGACTTGAAAAAAGCTGCAAACTCATTGATTGTAATAACCTATGCGAGTATAGATTAAAAGGAAATAGCCCGTGTGCTCTGCGGGCGCGAGTGTCATCATGAAATTCAATCTGACCTGAATCAGTCTTGATCGATCCAGAATCGGCGGGCCTGGAACATGTCTACAAGCGTTTTAATCACCGGTTCCTGCTCGAGGGTAAGCCACTTTGAGGTCTTTTCCGATTCCGTTTTTGACACACTTTCAGCCCTGTCTGTCACCACCACTTGCAGGCCCAATGGCTGAGACCAGATGGACTTGCTGGCCTCTTCAATTTTGCCGACATTTTCTGGAAGGGCGAATTGCTCGGCCATTTTATCGAACGCCAGAGGCACTTCGCAGATCATTTCGCCGGAACGGCTAAATGATTTAGGTGGATATCCTGCGACGACCGTTCCCAGCCTCATCCCGATTTTCCCAACAAAGTCTTCCCACCTGTTGCGAATATTTTCGAGGTTAGGAAGATCTCCATGAGTCGAATCTCTGGGCGAGGATGATTTCTCTAAAGCTGGTTCAGGCTTAGGGGCCACCCGTGGAACAGTCTCTTCACGTTTGACAGAGGGAGTCGCTGGCCGGAGTGGTTCGCGACGTTCTTCGATCGCATTTGAGTTGACAACCTCACGCGCTGCCGGTGCTGCTGTGATGCGCTGGGTGGTGACTGTGCCAGATCGTTGAGCGGCAGACGTTTCTGATCGTTTGGTAGGAGCAGGTGCTCCACCGGATTTGATCCGGGCGATAACGTCCGAAAGTTCGGAGAGTCGGTCGAGCCTGGTCACTCGTGCAAGCCCTAACTCGGCCAGAAGCCGGCCTTGAGGGTTGCCCTTCATGCGTGCTTTGGTTTCGGCCATGATCTGCATGGCAGCCAGAATACTGTCCATGCCCCAGTTTTTTGCCAGGGCTTCAAGCCTCGGTTTCTGACGAGATCCGACTGCCATCAAGGGACCTTTGGAGCCGGCTGATTGCACCATGGCGTCGCGTAGAAGTTCGAGAACTCCTGTGACTAGATCGCCTGGCTGAACACCGACTACCATCGCGGCTTCGATTTGTTCCAGAAGTCTGGCCATGTCATGATCGGCGGCGGATTCGAGCAGGTCAAGCATTCGGTCGTCGCTGGCCAGCCCGAGAATTTCACGAGCCTGATCGTCCGTCAGACAGCCTTCGCTATGGGTCAGCAGGCGTTCGAGCAAGGACTGGGCGTCACGCATGGATCCACCGGCCCGGCGGGCGACGGTCCAGAGCGCGTCTTTTTCGACCTCAACAGCTTCTTGATGGCAGATCGAATCGAGCGTTTCGACGATCTTCTCTGGTGTGATTCCGGCGAAGTCAAAACGCTGGCAGCGCGAAAGCACTGTGATCGGAATCTTCTGTGATTCGGTCGTGGCGAAGAAGAATTTTACGTGCTCAGGGGGCTCTTCCAAAGTCTTCAGGAGAGCGTTAAAAGCTCCTGTGGAGAGCATATGCACTTCGTCGATGTAATAAATCTTGAACCGGGACCGGCTCGGCCTGAGGCCCACATTGGCGCGAAGTTCGCGCACGGAATCGACGCCAGTATTGCTGGCACCGTCAATTTCAATGACGTCGACATCTTGGCCGACGGAGATGGCCCGGCAGGTATCGCATTTATTGCAGGGTTTGTCGGTGGGGCCGATTTCGCAATTCAGGCATTTGGCGAAAATTCTCGCCATGCTGGTTTTGCCCACACCACGTGTGCCGGTAAAGAGATAGGCATGGGTGATGCGGTTAAGCCGGATGGAGTTGCGAAGGGCAGCAACGACGTGTTCCTGACCGACCAGATCATCAAGTGTTTGGGGGCGATATCGCCTGGCCACAACCTGGTAAGAGGTTGCGGATGATGTGGCGGTTCGCTCTGGTGCCGGGTCGCTCACGACCGTTAACCTCATCTACCCGACACAAAATGGCCAGGAAACGCTCCATGAAACCTGATCCGAGCCATTTTAAAGGAGTAATCAACCGTCGTCCA
>CAMCFM010000445.1 GCA_945874095.1 Candidatus Kuenenia stuttgartensis | reverse complement strand
AACCGGGGCTAGCCCCAAGACCGGCTAGGTAAGAGGCGGTATCCTTGGTTTTTTGGTTTGAATCGAGCCCCCGTTTCGCGGAAGAGAATGAACCGGGGCTAGCGCCAAAACCGGCTAGATAACAGCCAAGTTGTGCCTGGCTACGATTGGCCTAAAAAGCGGAAGTGATTTCTCAACTATTCTTAACAAATTCTTCATTTGACTTTAACCACTCTCTCAAACGATACTTACTTCATTCCTGAACAAGATTATCTCCCCAAAACCGATCCGGACTCAAAAATGCAACTCGCCCAACGCTTCAGCCTGAGCCTTCTCCTCACCATAATGACCACCACGGCCATCGCCCAGCAGGTCGAACTGATCCGCGATGTCGCCATTCCCGGCACTGCTCGCGACCTTTCCGGGATCAAAGGCGAACTTGCTGACGGTACGCCTGCGGATCGGCTTGGTGGACCTTCAGGGCTTACCTGGACAGGCACCGGCCAGGTCTATCTGTGGCTCTCCGACCGTGGCCCTAAGGACGGCGCCACTTCGCACATTCCACGATTTCATGAAGCTGACCTGACCCTTTCAGTCGCTGAAGGTGGTCAGCCTGTGATGCGCCGGACAATCACCCTAAAGCAGGAAAATGGCCAGCCGCTGAGTGGAAGTTCTGAGGCGATTGACTCAAAATCACCGGAAAACTCGAGCCGGTTCGACTCCGAAGCGATTGCCGTCTGGCAAGGTAAAACCGTTGTTTCCGACGAATACGGCCCTTCGATCCGTGTGTTTGACAAAACGGGCAAAACCGAGGCCAAATGGCCCATTCCAGCCCGGTTTCAAGTCGCTCATCCACACGGAGAGGAAACTCAGGAATTGCAATTGAATCGTTCTGGCCGTCAGCCCAATTCTGGTTTTGAAGGGCTTTGTATGGACGGGCAGGGCGGACTTCTGGCGATCACTCAGCGTGCATTGCTGCAGGATGGAGCCTTGTCGGCCTCAGGCAAGCGGATCGGTCGCAATATTCGCATCCTCCAGATCTGCGGCCCGAATTGCAAGCCTCGCGAGCTGGTTTATGTGCTGGACGAACCATCGTCAGGCATCAGCGAAATCTGCCACATTGGCGGCACCCGTTTCCTCTCGATTGAACGCGATAGCAAGCCCGGGGCCGAGGCCAAAACCAAGAAGATCATGATGTTTGATATCGCCGATGCCACCGATGTTTCGTCTGTGGAAAGTCTCCCATCCGACAAACTTCCGAGCGGAATTCAGGCCGTTAAGAAACGAGTTTTTATCGACCTTCTCGACCCAAAGTTTCATTTGAACGGGAAGCAATTTCCTGAGAAGATCGAGGGCCTCACCTTTGGCCCCAACATGCCCGATGGACGCCGTTTACTGGTGGTGGCCAGCGACAATGATTTCGAAGCTGAAGAGGCGATCCGGTTCTTTTTCTTCGCCGTTCCGACTGAATTGCTGAAATAAGATTATCGGATGAATCCATCAGACCAGTTTTAATATCAATGTCGCCAGTTGTTCATCCAAAACTGGGTCGTTGATTCGGCGGATGTCGATTTGGCGGATGGCGTGGCGGATGGTGGCAGGATCGCGGCCGCCGAAAAATTCGGCAATTTTGTCGAACGATAAACCCGAATACTGGCGGGCAAGCCAAATGGCCACATGCCTTGGCCTGACAATGCCTGGCTGGCGGGAAGGGCCTCTCAGGTCGCTCAATTTCAGGTGATAGGCTTTGGCCACAGCCTTGGCCACATCGCGGACGGTTGGCTTTTCGCGGGGCGGATTGTCGGCCTTTTGCAACTCGTCCAAAGCGGCCAGAATGTCGGGTGCAATCGGCTTGCGTGATACTTTGGCATGAAGCCTGATCTTCTCAAGCCGGCCTTTCAATCCACCAAAATCGAGCGGTTCAGTTGCGATCTGATCGACCATTTCAGGTGGGATCGTGACCGACCTGGAGGCCGACCATTTCAGGATGAACCGGCGCCGTGCGGATTCGTCAGGCATGCTGAGTCGCACCACAAGTCCGCCGCCCAGAAGGCCCAGAAATCGGGCGGGCCACTTCGACTTAGGCCCTGACTTGGGCATGGCTTTGGCAGTCAGAACAATCGCCGCCGATTCGCGATATCCCAGAACATCAATTGCATGTTCGAGTTCTTCGAGGGCCGCTGATCGGCCTTCAAGATCTTCCAGGCAGTCGACAATCAGCAAATCCACCTCTCGCAGACGCTCACGCATGTGCGACCACTCGTCAAACTCAGAGTCGGGATCGTGCCTCGAGTGTGGGTTCACAGTCACACCCGCTTCAGCAGCCTCCAGGGAAAGCTTCCGAAGGTCTGAGACCCACTGCGTTAACGTGGCTCCGTCCAGATTTGTAATCGAGGCTCCCGGCCTTTGTCGCAACGTCTCGGCCACCAGCATTTCCAGAAATCTGGTTTTGCCGGAGCCGGATTCGCCCACCAGAAGCAATGGGCTGAAGCCTTCTGTCTGACCCTCAGCCAGCATCCGGATCGCCCCCGTTGCAAGTTCGTTGCCCGGGTGCATAATAAACCCCGACCAGATATCAGGCCTTACTGCAATGGCTTTGTCAGCCATGCTTTCAGTATTATTCTGGGTCTGAACGGCTTGGGCGGTCACGACGTTGCTATCCGAGTGAGGTCAGTTCAAAGTTGCATCTCTGGGTCAATCTTATCATGTAATCTGGATTTAGGGGAATTAACGATTCGGAATTTCGTGAGTTTTCCCAATCCACCTAAAGCCTTTGTTCTGCACGACCCGCACAACCATTATCGCCGTAATGACTCAAGTGCAGCTTCAGTTGCAAGCTGAATGGCCGAATCGGGGGCAGGGGTGGGTGCCGTTGCAGATGCATGGTTCACAGGCTCTGCAAAGCGTACAGGGGTTGGGCCATCGGGGCGGGTCTTGAATTGGGGCTTAGACTCGGCCAGATCTGTTGCATCTGCCTGATTCTTTTTCATTGCAGCCATTTCGGTTTTATAGACCGACCAGTGTTCGTCGAGGATCCGCTTCAGCTCGACAATGGCGGCTGGAGTTTCCTGAACGGAGTGGTGACTGGGCACGACGAGTTCGGTCATTGCACCTTCGATATGGGCACTTTTATAAGGCACCACACCGTCTCCACCGGTGTCAGGATGATCGCCCGGCTGGAGCCCAACAATCGAGTGATATGTCACGGACTGGCTCACTGGCAATTCATGAAGTGCTTTCAGAACAGGGTTTTCCCACCTGAGCTGAGAGATGGAACTTTGACGACCTTTTAAAAAGCCGGGGTCAAACACATCGCGGCCATTGTATTTGACGAGGTCTTTTGACATTTGTTGGACACTGTCGGGGACGTTCACCAGAGACGAACCCAGACGGCCATACCAGGCATCTCCCAACGGGCTACCCTTGTGCGGAGTGGCCATAAAGACAGCTCTTTTCACACCTGGAACCGGCTCGAAGAAAAACGCTTTTTCGATTCTCTGTTTTTCATCGTCAGGCAATTGCAATTGATCGAAGCTGATTTTTGCCAGAGCCTGCCACATTTGGTCGCCACTGTGACTGATGGCCGACCGGGTCAGTAATCCACCCATACTGTGGCCTACAAGCATGATATGATCCATGGCCGGGTCGCGGCCGTCTGGGTCGAACTGGTTGCGGGCGTCCTGCAAGTGACCGCGCAGACGGGCTGCCGAGAGCAGGATAGGGTTACCTGTGGAATAGAAATACAACCAGAATTGAAATCGTTCTGCGAGTTGAGGGTCGTGGGCCAGCTCATTATAAGCATTTTTCCAAGCCATCGGGCTTGATGCCAGACCATGCACCAGCACGACTGGAATTTTTCCAGGCTGGTAAGGGTCCATCATATAAAGGCCTGTTTTACGATCAAATTTTGTCGGTGCCAGAACGGCCAGTTTGCTGACGATACCCATCCGCGTATCGCGGAACTCGCGAGCCAGAGGGGTGGTTAAGTCATGTGCCAGAGGCAGGTTGGCTTGATCAATCGAGCGCGTTAGAGACGCCTTCTGAAGTTCTGGATCGTTCCCGATATCGGGCGAC
>CAMCFM010000444.1 GCA_945874095.1 Candidatus Kuenenia stuttgartensis | reverse complement strand
TTGACTCACTGACAAAAGAGGCCACAAATAAAGCCAATCGAGAGTCGCGGCTGGCTCAAATGGAAGCCGAATCAAAGTCTTCTGACCTTAAAGCTGCGTTTGACGAGAAAAGTCGCAAACTTTCAGATCTGTTGAAATCAAAAACTCAGGAATTGCAAATCAATTCCGATGACCTCATTCTTCAACAGAATCAATTGCTTGCAAAGGCTTTGGTCGATAATCAAAAAACTTTGGAATTAAAAAAACTGCAGGCCGTCGCATCGCATCAAGCCAGCTGCAATGAAATTCGCCAGGGATGGGCCAAAACGGCAAGTGCTGCGGATCAAGCCATAGAGGCATGGCGAAGCTGGCAGTCTGACGCGGCACCTGCCTGGGGCCAGCCGACTTCCATGGGGCCAAAAAGCTCGCCCGCCGGAGCACTGAAGCTGGCTGATGTGAGCGTTCCGGTAGAGTCGATTTCAGATCTGACATCGCTTGATGCCGAGATCAGAAACTCCATTCCCAACCTCTCCAGCCTACCTCTGGTTCGCTCCATGCCGTCCCAGAAATCAACCATCTGGGTACAGGCTCCCCCGGGGCGTCGTCCGGAAATGGCAGCACTATTGCAAACGATTGCATTAAGAGCCTTAAGTGCCTTCCCGCCCGGGCAATTGCGATTCACCCTGATTGATCCTGTTGGCTTGGGCCAGACATTTGCCGGCCTCTTGCATCTCGCTGATTTTGAACCTGCACTGGTCAATCAGCGACCTTGGACTGAGGCTCGTGATATTGAGGCCCGATTGGCTGAGCTTACGACACACCTTGAGTTTATCGTTCAAAACTATCTTCGTAACCAATATGCAACCATTGAAGAATATAATCGCGATGCTGGAGAGGTGGCTGAAGCCTATCGGTTACTGATTCTGGCCGACTGGCCACATGGAGCGACCGAAGAATCCGCCAGAAGGCTAGGGAGATTGATTGAAGCTGGTTCCCGATGCGGGATTTATGTGGTCATCGGCCATGATCTTTCACAGCCGGGCCCGATTGACCCGAATCAGTCCGAAATTCGCCCGATGATTGATCGAATCATGTGGTCGTCTGACAAAGATCGGTGGTCGTGGCCTACCAATCCGCTCGACCGGTTCAACGTCAAATGGGACACTCCACCTGACTCCCAAACTCTGACTAAAATGGTTCGCAGTATCGGTGAACAGGCGAAAACGGCACTGAGGGTGGAAGTTCCATTTTCCGTGGTCGCACCACCCGCCGGCCAGATCTGGACCCAATCGTCGGCCCGGGGAGTGGAAATACCGCTTGGCCGTGCCGGGGCGAGGCAATTACAGGCCCTGCGACTGGGTGAGGGCACGTCTCAGCACGTTTTACTGGCTGGCCGAACAGGGTCGGGTAAAAGTACGTTGCTGCATGCCATCGTGACGAACGCAGCCTTGCGATATTCACCTGATGAACTTGAGCTTTATCTGGTGGACTTTAAGAAGGGTGTGGAGTTTAAAAACTATGCCACTCGGGAACTACCTCACGCCAAAGTGGTGGCTGTGGAAAGTGAACGCGAATTTGGCCTGAGCGTACTGGAGCGGCTTGATCGTGAGCTGACCGACCGTGGCGAGCGGTTCCGCCGTGCCGGAGTTCAGGATGTGGCTGGTTTTCGAGTCGCCAGACCTGCGGAGCCACTGCCGCGCATCCTGTTGGTCGTGGACGAATTCCAAGAGCTTTTCAACGAAGACGACCGACTCTCGACAGACGCTGCTTCACTGCTTGACAGGCTTGTCAGGCAAGGTCGGGCGTTTGGAGTTCATGCGATTCTTGGCTCACAAAGCATGGCCGGCGCTTATGCGATTGCCCGCAGCACGATGGGGCAGATGGGTGTACGTATTGCGCTTCAGTGTAACGAGAACGATTCCAGGCTGATTCTGAGCGAGGATAATCCAGCCGCCCGGATGCTCTCTCGACCTGGAGAAGCGATTTATAACGATGCCAACGGGCTTGTCGAAGGCAATCACTTGTTCCAGGCTGTTTGGATTTCCGACAAGGATCGCGAAACGCAACTGGCCGCGATCCATGCGGAAGCCGTTTCCAAAGGCTGGCGCAGGGCTGAGCCGATGATCGTGTTTGAAGGTCAGTCGGCGGGCGATTTGACGCGAAACAAGGCGATCAGTCTCGCATTGAATCCGCTTAAGGGTGGCGAGGAAGTTGTTACAGCAACAGCCTATCCATCCATGTGGCTAGGTGAATCGGTCACGATTTCTGAACCTCCAGCGATCGTGTTGGAGCGTCAGCCGTCAGCGAATCTGATGATTGTAGGACGTCAGAGTCAGGAAATCAGGCCGATGATTGCGGCTGGATTGTTAGGAGTGGCTGTTTCGTCTCCCAAATCAAAGGTTCGAATTGTGGAATCGCCGGCAGCGGGCGAGGCGTCACTGAAATCTCTACTGCAAGGCTTGCCACTGGAAATTGAGTTTGTCGAACCTGCAAAACTGAAGGCAGATTTGACGGCATTGTGGGAAACTCTGCACGTTCGTCAGGATGACGGTACAAAAGCAATCGATCCGATCCTGTTTGTGGTAAGCGATATCGCACGCTTGCGGGAGTTGCGTAAGTCGGACGATGACTATGGTTTTGGCGGGTTCGGCTCATCCACACCCGCCCCTCCATCTGCCACAAAAATGCTGGGTGAGATCCTCCGCGACGGGCCGTCCGTTGGAATCCACACCATCATGTGGACCGACGGTTCGATCAGCCTTCAGCACACCACGGAACGTTCAGCTCTGAATGAGTTTGGGACGATTGTGATTTTTCAGACCACAGCCGGCGAAAGCACCCACTTTCTGGACAACGTTTCGGCGTCGAAATTGGACAGAACCCAGGCCATGCTTGTGCGTCCATCGGAAGGCGAGACTTTGAAAATTCGGCCTTATGGGAAGGTTGAGCCAGAAGTCTGGCAGGGTTGGATGGAACGACTGAGGGGCTGAAATCCTGAGCAACAGGCGAGAAATAACTTCCGGTTTTTGGGTGATTGGGCTCCAGCGGAGACATCTATTAATAGGGATGTCCGTGGGACATCAACAACCCAAGCTTGACGCCACCTCTCGCCAAGCCGGCTTGATGCTAGCCTCAGTTGGTTTTGAAAACCGGAAGTTATGCATGTCATTCGCTTTATTCGATTACCGGCAACGGAAATGGCCAATTGAATCTTTCGATGGCCGATCCGTTCAATCCGGCGATTGTTTTAAATGCATCCGGCAAGCGAATCGGTGCAGCAGCCTGGGTGTTTACAAACACTGAAATGCCAATGCCCGGTAATCCAACGTTTCGGATTGTGTTCGCCATGATCAATCGGAATACATATGTGGAGAGTACTTTGATGGCACCTAAAGGAGTTCAAACTCACGTTTTTCATCCATCGTATTCCTTGACGAATACACGGGTTCTAAAAAATTAAAATCCCGGTTCATGGGATTAAACCCCAATCACGTTCAGAAGCGGATTTCTGTAGGCCCGGTCCCCTGACCGGGCGGGTTTTCGCCCTTTCAATCAATACGCATGCAAAATTTTACATAAAAACAACTTGCATCGTTCCAAAAAGCAAAACCAAAGCCCGCCATGTCATGGGATATGGCCTACATAATATTCTGTCTATTAAAGGATTATGAATCGCCGTTGGGCTCCGCTTCAAATCTCAGACTAAAACTCCAGTTTTCAGAATGAGAGGGATATAGCCAGGGGATTTAAATAAAATCTTGGCTTTCATTCAAAGTGGATATTAAGTTTTCTGGTTTATGGATTCCATGTTCCTCAAATCTCAGAATTCGTTATAATCCAATTCCATTTGACGACTCACCAGCACAATAGGAATGTTGCATGTCTACAGATCGAATCATCACGGAACGCGTTGTCTCGGCCATGTTTGATCAGAATGCTTATCTGGTCTGGAAGCATGGTGAAACGAAGGCGGTTGCGATTGATCCTGGGTTTGACGTCGAATCTCTCATCAGCCTGATTCACTCCAATCAACTGACTCTTGCTGCCATTTGGCTGACCCACGGGCATGCGGATCATATCATGGG
>CAMCFM010000443.1 GCA_945874095.1 Candidatus Kuenenia stuttgartensis | reverse complement strand
TGGTGATGCGGGTTGGACGAGTGCTCCGTCATGTTCGGAACGTATCGGCCCGCCGTTTTAATGGAGATGGTGAACAGCATGGTTCGCATTCGGATGAAGTCGATGGGCCGCTTGCACAGGCCTTTTTATCGTATTTGTGTGATGGATGCCAAGTCCCCTCGCGATGGTCGCGTGATCGAAGAATTGGGCCACTATGACCCCTTGGTTCGCGACGCCGAAGCCCGCGAAGTGCTGAACAAGGAACGTGCCGCTTACTGGCTATCCTGCGGAGCACAGCCATCCGAAAAGGTTGCTGTGATTCTGAAGCGTCATGGCGTGACCAATCCAGCCGCCAAAAAAGTCTGAGTCTGATATGGAATCGAACGAGTGACCCGCTAGAGAGTTGTGGCCGATCAAAATAAAAAAATGACCGACCTGCCCCCCACCGGTTCACCTCAGATTCGATTCGATGTCCTCACGCTTTTCCCCGGCTTGTTCGACGGCTTTCTGACCGAGTCGATTCTCGGCAGGGCCATTCGCAATCAGTTGGTTGACGTTCGCCTTTGGGATTTACGTCAATGGGCTGTGAACAAGTTCGGCCAGGTGGATGATCGCCCTTTCGGTGGTGGTCCTGGAATGTTGCTGATGGCTCCTCCCGTAGTGGATGGAGTTGAGGCCATTTCCAACGACGACCCAGCCCCGGCCCATGTGGTCTTGATGTCGCCTGGTGGGCGTACATTTGATCAGGCCAAGGCTCGCGAACTGCTCCAGAAACGTCGTCTGATCTTGATCTGCGGACGTTACGAGGGGTTCGACCAGCGTGCGATTGATATCCTCAAGCCCGAACTGCTTTCTATCGGAGATTTTGTGGTCTCTGGTGGTGAGGTTCCTGCGATGGTTGTGATGGATGCCGTCATGCGGCTTGTGCCAGGAGTTTTAGGAGATGTGTCAAGCGCTGTCGACGAGTCGTTTCACGACGACCGTGGGCTTGTAGAGTACCCGCATTACACCCGTCCCCGCGAATATCGCGGTCTTGGTGTACCGGAAATTCTGCTGAGCGGTGATCATGCCCGAATCGCCAAATGGCGCGAAAGCCAGCGAAGAATCAAAGAATCCAAAGAACAATCTTGAATGGGCCGCCTCAACCAATCTTTTTGAAGCTTGAAGTGGCGATAAATCACTAGCACGGAGATACTTGAACATGCAGAACGCGTTGATGCAGAAGGTGGAGGACGCAGCTGTTCGCGCCTCTATTCCAAAGTTTGAAATCGGCGATACGGTCGATGTACACGTCCGGATTCTGGAAGGCGATAAAGAACGCATCCAGATTTTCAACGGCGTTGTGATTGGCCGTTCGGGCGCTGGCCCTCGTGAGATGTTCGTCGTTCGACGAATCGTTCAGGGCGAAGGTGTTGAGCGTAAATTCCCGATCCACAGCCCACGGATTGCTGACGTTGTCGTCAAGCGTTCCGGCCTCGTGCGTCGTGCCAAGCTCAACTACCTGCGCGATCGTACCGGCAAGGCCGTTCGTCTTCGCGAACGTTTCCCAACCGGCAAGGTCAAGGCCGAACTCGCTGCTGCCAAGGCAGAACGCAAGTCCGCCAAGAAGGCCAAGAAAGCTGCTGCCGAGTAATCGGTCAGACTTCTGGCATTTATCCGCATTCACGAACCCGGAGAATTTCTCCGGGTTTTTGTTTTTCATTCTATTTCATGAATTTGTTATAAAATCAGCCTGCATTCCGCTATGATGATAAGAGATGAATTCAGGCGTCTTAAATGACTTTAGATTGCCTTGAATTGTTCGATTCCATCTCATTCAATGCCGAGGACTCTGCCGGATGTTCACTGACCCGCCACGCTTGGTCGAACGTATCGCCCGTAAATTCGACGACACCCGTCTGGTAGATCCGTTCAGCCAAATCCGGCTCGATCAGCCCTCGGCTGCGTCACTTGCAGAGCTTATGGCACATCCAGGAATTCAGGCAGAATTGAAATCTGTGGGGATGCCGGCGGATGCGATGGCTTCCACCAAAGAGCCTTTGGATCGTGTCAAGGCATCCCTGAACTACCTTCCGAACATTCGCAATACAGCCACCTCTTGGCGTTTCTTCCGGATCCTGAACGATTTATACGATTTCACAGATCCAATAATCGATCATTCGAATGTTCAGAAACTGGCTGATCAAGTGGAGGCGTCCCACCAGCGTCCCGACTGGGCCAAAGAAGTGCTTGGCGAGAAATCACGAGTTGACATCGTGGTGACGAACCTCCAGAACCGCTCTTCAGGATTGAATTCAGCCGATGCGGAAGACGCACTTGGAGTGACCACGCGTTACTACCTCGACGCCTCATTCCTTCTCTCTCACAAGGTTTACAGCCGCGATCCGCACAAGCAGGCGGCCAAGCCAAGCTATGTTTCGAGCCTGATGAAAACGCTTGGGGAATCACCTTCAAGCCTTGCTCATCTCAACAGGCTGGTCAATGAATGGCTTGACAATACAGTGACTGGTCAAGTGCTTTACACCACGGCCCGCCTGCCGATGAAGTTTCGCTTCAGCGGACCAGACGAAGCCTCCGTGAACCATCTTTTAGAGAGGGCCAATGGCGACATTTCCCTCACAGATGATGAGTCCGATCAACTGGTTCATGCCACGGCTTGGGCCATCCTGGGCTGGCACCATGAGAATCGGAAAACGTTCCAGATCATGGCCACTGGGCACTCCCCGTTCCAGCCGACGACTTGCCCGGCCATGATGACCAACTTGTTTCAAACCTTCTCAGGGGCAACTTTTGCGATCCTCAGTGGGACATCGCAACTGGCCTTTAATATCAATCATCTTGCAGCACAAGTGCCAAACGTTGCACAAGTTGGGAACGGCAAGAGCGGGTTCGTCACCGACCTGATCGCTTATGAAACGGCCCTTCGGCTTCAAGTGGCACCTGCCTCGAAAACGGCTGCGTTCCTGAGTCATGCACCAAGTGTTGAATGGACTTACGGCAATCTGCAGGTGATTCGCCGTGGGCTGGCCAAAGCACTTGCAGCGATCATCGAGGATGACTATATTCACGAACGTCAGGTTCCTGACACTCTTCGTCAGATTCTAAATCGTTCCCCAAGAATGATTTATGGGCTCAGCTAAGTCATTCCGTCAGCGATACTTCGTCATCATTGCAGCCTGAATTGTCAGTGGTTGAAAATCTTGTTGCGGAGCCTTTCAAACGTGTCCGAGCCATTGCACATTGTCCAATACCCGCACCCTGTTCTCAGAACGGTCAGCAAGCCTTTGGAGCGTCTGGATCAAAACTTCCAGAATACGATTCGTGGAATGTTTGAGCTGATGTATGCAGCCAGAGGGATCGGCCTGGCAGCGAATCAGGTGGGGTTGCCATTCCGATTCTTCATTTTGAATCTGATGGCTGATCCTGCTCAACCTGAATATGAGCAAGTCTTTATCAATCCTGAGATTGTCAAGCGACACTCCGGTGATGAGGCTGAGGAAGGCTGCTTGAGCTTGCCAAATCTTTACGGGAAGGTTCACCGAGCCAAGCGGGTCAGGGTGAAGTCGTATAACCTTAAGGGCGAGTTGGTTGAGATCGATGCCGATGGCCTGCATGCACGAGCCATTCAGCACGAGATGGATCACCTTGACGGCAAGCTCTTTATCGACTATTTAGGGGTTCTCACCAGAGCGAATTTGGCGAAGCAGATTCGTCAATTCGAAAAAGAGTTTACAGAGGCCCAGACCTCGGGCACATTGGCTGCGACGGATCAACTTCAGGCGCATGTCAACGAGCTTCGGACTGCATCGGGAGTTCCAGCCCCGGGGTTACCTCCACGGCTTCCAGCAAGTGTGGAACGGCCATCTGGCTCGCGGGAATCGACTGCGTGAGCGATCTTGATTTGCTTATTCCACTCGCTGATGCAAAATCCGCACGCCTGATCTTTCTAGGCACCAAGGATTTTGCATTGCCTGCGTTTGAATATCTGTGTGATCACGGCTGGCAGATTCTTGGGTTGATCACTCAGCCTGACCGGCCTCAGGGCCGCAAGCAACTTCTGATTCCAAGTAAAATCAAGGTAGCAGCCGAATCACGAGGGATTCCTGTTTACCAGCCG
>CAMCFM010000442.1 GCA_945874095.1 Candidatus Kuenenia stuttgartensis | reverse complement strand
ATCCACTCCAGGATCCCGCCTGAAAACACTTCGAGGTGATTTAAAATCATGATTTTCCGTCGCTTTGCCAATTCTATTGGCCAATGCGCAGGGCTTTTTGCCGTCGCGTTGACACTGATCGCACAAAGTTCTGCTCTTTTTGCCCAGGTAGGGCCGGCTGAAAGCCGCGAAGGGCTTGTCGAACTCTCAGGCCAGGATCCAAGGCTTAAAGGCCACTACGCTGTACCAGGTTTTAAAGTCCAGATTGTGGCCAGCGAACCTGCCATTATCGACCCAACCGCCATGGCTTTTGACGACCAAGGTCGCCTGTACGTCTCAGAATGGCGTAAAGCCGATCACATGTTCGACACCTTCGACGTGATCAAACTGCCAGAAGGCGGAACGCAGCGCATCACTCGCCGCCGCAAGGCCTCCACAGACATCGTTAAAAGACTTGAAGACCGTGATAAGGACGGCATTTACGAACACTCCGAAATCGTCGTTGATGGAGCAGAAATGCCTTCATCCATTTTCCCTTGGAAGGGTAGCCTTTACCTGACCTGCGTTGGACGTCTGGAAAAATGGTCGGACGAAGACGGTGACGGCAAATTTGAGACCCGATCTATTGTTGCTGACGGCTTTTGTGGCTTTTATCACCACTGGCTTTCCGGCATGACCTTCGGAACCGACGGCTGGCTTTATCTGACGGCTGGCGACAACGACAACCACGTGGTCGGATCCGACGGATCTCGCGTGGAGATCTCACGATGCGGTGGAGTCATCCGCAGCCGTCCTGATGGCTCACGCATGAACATGTTTGCCATGGGCTTCCGGAACCCTTACCGCGACCTCGTCTTTAACAGCAATTTCGACGCCTTTGTGGTCGACAACGACAACGAAGACGGCTCGAAATTCCAAGGCGTCCGTCTCATAAATCCCGTTGAAGAAGGCGATTACGGCTGGCGTCTCCTGCCAGGCGCATTCTGTTGCAGGCCTGACTTCGACCGTGGTGCTGTGGACGGAGAACTGCCTGGGAAGCTCCCGATTGTTGCCAAAACCGGCCGTGGAGCACCTGCCGGGCTCTCCGTTTATCACGGCACAGCTTTCCCCGAACGATTCCGCGACTTGATGATCTATCCTGACGTATTCCGAAAGCTGGTCAGGGCTTATGAAGTGGAGCCAAAAGGCGGAGCAAACATCCTGAAGCGCGAAATCACTCTGATGACCGCTGACGATGACCTCTTCCGACCATGCCAAACGGTCGTTGGACCGGACGGTGCCATGTACGTTCTCGACTGGCGATCAAACTCCGGTGGAGCCGGCCGACTTTGGGGCGATGGCCAATTTGGGCGCCTTTACAAAATCACCTGGGGCGGAACTGATAAAGAACCCGCTCTGACAGCTCGTCCGAAAAACGATTGGACGCATGTCACAGGCGCCACCGACGCTGCTCTGCTGAGCATGTTGCGTAGCCTTGATTATCAACAAGCAGATCGGGCCCTGCGGGAACTTGTTGAACGCGGCGCCAAAAGCCGTGCTGGCCTGTTCGCACTTTTGAACGACAAGCAAGCTCCTGTGCGTGCCAGAACCCTTGGCCTTCAAGGCCTTAGGCAGCTTTGGAACAGTGATGTGGAAGCCGCTTTGATCGCGGGTTTGAGTGACTCCGAATTCCAAATCCGCCGGCTTGCAGCTCAGGCACTCTCTTGGGAGCCCGTCAAAAGTCGCCCTGATTTCGTTCCAGTTCTGGAATCGCACCTGGCTCGCGAAACCAATGGACAAGTTCTTCGTGAACTGGCTCTTGCTGTAGGTCGTCACGCCACAGACAATCCTGCCCGTGCTGCAGAACTCATGCTGAACTGGCTCCATGATCACTCAAATCAGGATGTCGCAACTCGCGACGCTTTCATCCGATCCATCGAGCGATTGGGCGAAACAGCCGTTGAAGTGGTGGCCCAGACGATCCGTCTTGGGACGGACAGCAAGCGGGCGAATGCCGTGGGCGTTTTCTCAGCCATGCGGACCGAACCAGCCGCCCGCCGGTTGCCGGATCTCGTGATTCTACCGAACCTTTCAGCCGACGACCGCCTGGTTTTTGTGCGGATGTTCAAAGACATCCCACTCAACATTCCAGTCGCCACAGCGAAACTGGTTCAATTTGTCCAAGCCAATCCTGACCTGGACGCCCGGATTGAATTGGCTACTCTGCAAAACGTTCGTCTTGCTGGACTTCCAGCTCACGACCTGATCGCCCGACTGCTCGACGATTCCGATGAATCCGTCCGAGTGGCAGCCGTTCAATATGCTTCTGAAAGCCGATTCCCAAAGCTGGGCGAAAAGCTGGCGGATCGCTTGACAGACACCCGTCGTTCACCTGCCGAACGTCTGGCTACCCTTCGTGCACTTCGGTCCACAGGCAAAGCGGCTTTTGATGTGATCGCCAAAGCGGCTGAAGGTTCCGATACGGATCCGACCTGGACAATCGCCGTTCTGCGTGGACTGGCTGAAACCAATCGCAATCTAGCCATTCCTTACCTGGAAAAGGCTTTGTCGAGTGCCTCAGAAGAAGTGCATGCCGATGCACTGGCTCTGCTCGGCGAGCAGCCCCAGACAGCCCTTCGACTCGGCCAGCTTTATGTCGAAAACAAGCTTAAGCCCGGCGATGCACCTAACGTGCTGGCGGCCTTGCGCAAGTTCGATACAGAAGCTCACCGCACAGTTCAAGACAAGATTCAGAAGCAAATCGAAGACTCCATCAAGTCTATCGATCGTATTGCTCTGGCAGGACTTGTAGAAAAAGCCGACCCTTGGCGCGGGATGGGCGTCTTCTTGAAAGAAGGCGGCGGACGCTGCACCACATGTCACAAAATGGAGAGTGTGGGCGGTAATGTCGGGCCAGCTTTGACAGGCGCTTTCCAAAGCTATTCTGTCGAGAAGTTGATCGAGTCGATTCTGGAGCCTTCCAAAGAGCTCAAAGAAGGCTACGAATCCTACAAGGTCGCCCTCAAAAACGGTCGCGTTGTTTCTGGTATCAAAGTGAGCCAGGATGCCAAAACACTGGTCTTACGCGAAGCCTCAGGCCAGGAACTCCGAATTGACGTGGCAGAGATCGACGAACAGGCTCGTGAATCCATAAGCCTTATGCCAGTTGGACTTGTGGCTGACCTTTCGCAACAGGAACTGGCAGACCTTCTGGCATTCCTTCGCCACAAGCCTGCTCAGGAATCGCTCAAAACCATCGAACGCGTCAAACGTGTGATGGCGATCGGCCCTGTCCCTATGGAAGAGGACGGTAAGAGCGTTTCACTGGCTCAGCCCAATCTCGCCAAAACCATGGTCGGTCAGGAAGGTCAAAACATCGGCTGGGTCGCTTTGGACACATCCACAGCCGGAACGATGAACCTTCGAGGCCAGTTTGGGACCAACCCAGGCCGGGCTTATGTCTCCGTCTGGATCGAGTCGCCCGTGGTACAGCCCATCGGGATTCGGGTCGGCGTGGAAGGTGCATCGCGATTGTATCTGAATGGGGCCAGGGTCGCCTCATTGAAACCATCTGTAAGTGCCCGCCCTGACGATACACCTGTGGTTCTGCCTCTGAAAAAAGGCTGGAACCTGGTGACGATGGCTTCGGATCGGGCCTCTGTTGGTGAAAATCGCCTGCAAATTCAGGTTCAATCCGCCGTACCTGTCAAACTCTCGGCCACTGGCCCGGAAACAACAACCGCCGCCTCGGAAGAATGATTCCGTGATCTGACTTTTGTTGTCTTGCCGTACTTCATGCAGAAAGGCCGTTCGCTGAATGGCCTCTCTGCTATTTTTTTTGCCTTTTTTATATCATAACGCGGTAAACATTAAAAACTGAGCCGCACGAATCACCGACGTTCGTTCTGTATCGCTGATCTTATTCTTGACCAATAATTCGCGAATCGTACCGAGCGTTTTTTCGACAAGATTCAATTGATATCCGCCCAGTTTCAGCCCACTTGAAGGCGACTTCATTTCTTCAAGCACAGCCGCAATCACCTTCATCTCATCAGGAGCAGCCAAGGCTTTATCACTCCAAGGCTCAATCCGGGCATCATCCGCAGCTGTTCTCACCGTGGTACAAATCAATTCACTGATCTGGTGCAACTT
>CAMCFM010000441.1 GCA_945874095.1 Candidatus Kuenenia stuttgartensis | reverse complement strand
GCCAGCCTATGACTCCAAGCCTTTGGTCGACACCGTTAAGAAGCTCGAACTGACGGACGAGAAAACGGGCCTGATCTCGAAAGAGGAAGCCACAGCCCCTGACGCAGTGCTTGCCCTTGGTGCCATCGCTGATGCTCGTTTAGGGACAGAAATTGGAGACCTTGGCGAGAATTTCACAACCGAAATCTTCGCTGACACGTTCAAGAGCTTTGACGCCACATCGTTTACGACGATCATCGGACGTCGCTATTCGATCTGGAAAATTGCCGACGAGCCTGCCCGGGTTCCTACTTTCGACGAAGCAAAGCCTGCTGTTGTCGCTTATTGGAAACTCGAAAAAGCGCGGGCAATGGCCCAGAAAGCTGCCCAGGAATTTGCCGACAAGGCCACCAAAAATGCTGGTGGCCTGAAAGTGGAATCCTCCACAGCCAAACTCAACCTGATTGTCACAGCACCGACGGCCAAAGTCGCCACTGGGATCTCTGGCCTTCCATCACGTGAAAATCAGTTCGCCGAGCTCTCCGAGCCTGGTAAAGCCTTGATGGATGCGGCTTTCAACCTGACGGACAAACAAGTGATTGTCCAACCCAACGCCACCACAAACACCTACTATGTGATGAGCCTTGGGGCACGCAAAACGGTGACACCAGAACAGCTTTACGGCCCCACTGGCCCATTCCTGCGTCTTGTACGATCCGCCATGGCTGATTCCGAAATGGAAGGCCGCGAAAGCTGGATGAAAGAGCTCCGGAAAAAAGCCGGCCTCAACGAAGACTGGATCCCACCTTCAGAACGCGATAATAAATCGAAGAAGAAGTCCTGATTTCCAGAAACTTTCCTGAATCCAAAAAGCTAAAGCAGGAGGTGAATCCTTGATTCATCTCCTGCTTTTTTGGGATCTTGAAATGAGCATAAACAGAAATCCCCTTCTGAGCGTGATTGGGGTTTAGATGCTCATTCTGCCTCAGGGTGAGTCAATTTTAGATGCTCATTTCCATTTGTGCCGAATCATAGCAGAGCGACCCCATTTATCTCAAAATACGCAAATTAACGTAGCGGAAATGATTCACAGTTTGACTGATTAGCTTGTGTAAACCAGTCACCTGAGAATCTTCTCCATCGCTTTCCCTTTGGCCAGTTCGTCAATCAACTTGTCCATGAAGCGGATTTTCTGCATCAGAGGGTCTTCGACCTCTTCCACGCGAACACCGCATACAAGCCCTTTAATCAAAGAACAATTTGGGTGCATTTGTGGGGCCTGGGCAAAAAAGGTTCTGAAATCGGTCCCCTGATCGATTTGCTGTTGCAATCCTGCCTGATCATAGCCGGTCAACCAGCAAATGATCTGATCGACTTCGGCTTGCGTACGGTTTTTCCGTTCGACTTTTTTCACATAAAGTGGATAAACCCCTGAGAACTTTGACGTGAAAATGCGATGTTCCGCCATCATCAATGCTCCATTAGAGAAAACAGATTCTTTGGTTAATTGAGTTGCCAGTCAAGAGTGACTGGCAATCAGCCGTTTGATTCCATTCCAATCGAAAGCCTTTGGAGGTTTATTCTTACGTTCGGATTTCAACCGATCAGCTTGCGCAGGGTCTTGATATGCTCCGGAATGGCTTTGATCGGATCCTCAGGCGCTTCGTATTCCAATACCACATATCCGGAATATCGCGATTTCCGTAGCATTTCAATGAACTTTGCCAAATCTGCAGGCTCTTTCTTCTGCCCTCGTCGCGAGATCTCGGTCTTGACCTGTACGTTGACAGCATAGGGAACCAGCTTGGCCAAGTCTCCATAAGGGTCGTCTGTATGAAAATTACCGGTGTCCAGATTCACTCCAAACCAAGGCGAATCTACGGCCTTGACCAACTTCAAAAGCTGATCAGGTGTGGCCGTAATCCCACCATGATTTTCAAGGGCCAAAATCACGCCCTTCTTGCCAGCATATTCCACACTCTGTTTAATGCATTCGATCGTACGTTCAACAGCCACCCGCTCATCATCACCCTTTGGAACGTTGCCGGCAAAGATCCGAATGACAGGGGCTTGCAAAGCCGCCGCCCTGTCCACCCAGTCCCGCACGAGTTGCAGGTTCTTTTCGCGAAGTGGCCCAACTGGAACGCAGAAATTATTTCCGACCGATGTACCAGAAATGTCGAGACCGAGGAGAAATGCATGACGCTGAAGTTTATAAAAATAATCCATTGAGGCATCGGCAGGAAAATAATAGCTGGTCGGCTCAATAGCATCCAGGCCCATATCGGCAGCCAGATTCGCGAAATCAAACAAATCCATCGACTGCTTCTGGCCCTGGAGGAATTGCCTGTAGGAATAGGCTGCTATCGAGAGCTTTAAATGGCTGGGGCGGATTCTGGCGATTGGCTCTATGGCGATTGATGTGCTGGCAGATGCCGCACCAAGGATGATTGAGCCCAAAAACGAACGTCGGTTCAAAGGCATTTGCGCGTGCTCCGGGAATTATCTGTGACAGGTCATATCCGACCTGTCACAGAATACACGCCCGTTAAGCGACTTGCAAAAGCCAAATGAGACAAAGTGGATCAAGATTCGTCGGAATCGGAATCGAAATCGTCGTCGTCATCATCCGAGCTTTGGGAAAGCCATCGCTGAACGAACGATTCTTCCTGTTCTTCCGTGCGGGGGCGAGCCTTTTGATTGTCTACCACAATGTCGGCCCAAACCTCTGGCTCGCGCGTTTCAGCTGGTTCGTAGGCTGTATCCTCATCAGGACCTTCCGTGAGTTGGCCCTTCTTGGTCGGATCACCGGGGTTCCGCTTGCGTAGCAGAATCTTCATCGGGACATCGAAAAACAGGCCACGATCGCGAATGGCGTTCAGCAGATAACGCATGTAATTCGGGTCAAACAACTTCGGATCGTTCACCACAAGCGCGATCGTAGGCGGGGCCACGGCCACTTGCGACGTGAAGAACAGCTTGGCGTTGCGGTTTGAACGCATTGGTGGTGAGTGTTCGTCAAAAATATCTCGCATGAACCGGTTGAGCTTGCCGGTGCTCACGCGGAAATGTGCCTGCTTGTAGAGCTTTCTGGCCAGGTGAACCAATGCCTTCACGTTCCGGCCAGACTGACCTGTCACCACGGCAAATGGTACGAAGGCCATGGCCTTGAACTGGTTCTGGAGATATTCCATATATTCAGCACGGGCATCGATGGGCATCAAGTCCCACTTGTTGGCCACCAGAACACATGGCTTGCTTTCACGAAGGATGGTGTCGGCAATTTGCTTGTCGACCCTCGTGATCTCCTGCATGCAGTCGATAAACAGAAGGACCACATCGGCTCGGCGGATCGAACGCTCGGCGCGGTGGATGGAGTAATACTCCACAGAATCTCGTACCTTGGCTTTACGTTTGATTCCGGCTGTATCAATCGCCATAAAGTCAAGCTGATCCAGCACAAAACGAACGTCAACGGCATCGCGGGTGGTGCCGGGGATCTCCGACACGATCATTCGGTCCGTTTCAGTCAGTGTATTGATAAACGTGCTTTTCCCGGAATTCGGGCGACCGACCACAGCGATTTTCATCGCAGCTTCGGGTGGCTTATCGACTGGCATGGCCACTGGAATGACTTCGCGAATGGCGTCCAGCAAGCCACTGCGGTTGCGGTTGTGGAGCACGCTGATCACGATCGGCTCGCCCAGGCCGAGCTTGTGAAATTCGCCAGCCTTGTGCATGTCGTTATAGTTGTCAGCTTTATTGGCGACGATCAGAACCGGCTTCTTACTGGAACGAAGCCGGATGGCCACGTGTTCGTCGAGCGGGAGCATCCCATCGCGCAGGTCCACCACAAAGACCAGGACGTCGGCCTCTTCAAACCCGACATCGATCTGCTTGTAGACGTCGGTTTCGAGGTCGTCTCGATCGACCATCCCGATACCGCCGGTGTCGATCAGCTCAAAGAACCAGTCTTTGGTAATGTCTTCACCATCAGGGACATCGATCAGGGTGGTCACCCTGTCTCGAGTCACACCAGCCAGGTCATCAACAATCGAGAGTCGGCGTTCGGCCAACCAGTTGAAAATCGAGGATTTACCGACATTCGGGCGACCAACGATCGCAACTTTCGC
>CAMCFM010000440.1 GCA_945874095.1 Candidatus Kuenenia stuttgartensis | reverse complement strand
TGGCAGCGTCCAGGAGGTTGGTGTCAGGTGTGGAGTCGTCCACATTAATGAAGCCGAGCGTTTCCGGTTCGCCAGTTTCAGGGATCAGCAACTTGGAGATCAGGATGGTTCCAGGGGCAGTCATAATCACTGCCGTGAGTATGTGTTGTGGCTCAATTCCGTAAGCAAAATAGGCGCCCATCATTCCACCTGAGACGTGTGCCATTCCGCTGGCCATGACGGTCAGGAGTTCGGACTGAGTTAATTTTGGTAGAAATGGACGAATTGTAAGGGGTGCTTCCGTCTGTCCTAAAAACAGGCTGGCAGCGACGTTCAGGCTTTCTGCTCCGGAGATTCCCATGAGACGTTTCATGACCCAGGCGATGCGCGAGACCACGAATTGCATCACACCAAGGTGGTACATGACGGCGAACATGGCCGACATGAAAATTACGGTCGGTAGGACCCGAAATGCAAAGACGAATCCAATTGGCCCGCCAGGATTTATGGCTTTTTCGCCAAATACAAAAGAGGCGCCCGCTTCACTACAGGCCAGGACTTTCTCGACCTTCCGGCCCAGCCAGTTTAAAAACGAAGCTCCGCGAGGGTCGGAGAGTACCAGAAACGCCAGTAGCCATTGCAGTCCAAGGCCCCATAATACAACTCGTTTGGAGATGGCTTTGCGATTTGTTGAGAAAGCGTAGCAACCGCCCAGAATCAAGGCCATTCCCAGGGCACTTCGCAGTCTGTCCGTGATCGGAACTGGCGATGCAGCGGGTGCAGTTGGTTTCAGCGGAGCGGGTTGTACGGAATTTTTGGGTTGTTCTGAAACTTTGATGCTGCTACTGTCAATCTCTTTTTTTATTTCAGCCGGTTTCTGGATCTCTTGTGCCGTCGAATGGATGGCAGGGGTCAAAAATAAGAACAGGAACACGCTCGACATGGTTTTGATCGTTGGCGGGATTGACTTCATTCCTGGCACCTTCCGAAAGACGATTCAAGATGGAATTGCGAGCACTTTTACAGGAGAGAGAACAGTAGATTAGTCCTGATATCTAAAAATTTGCAAGGGATAGCCAAAGATAAAAGGGTGCTTTCAAGAGTTTTAAACGCTCAAAGAACTTGTCAGGCTCTTGACTTTTGGCTGTAAAACAGCCATTTTATATACAGTCAGTGAGCCTGCAAAAACCCCTGACTGATCCCGCCCATCAAGCCTCTCGAAATCGTCCGTCACTGTCTGGACAAGACTCCCCATGAATCTCTCCGCGATCTGTATCCGCCGGCCGGTTTTCACCACGATGCTGACGGCTTTGCCGATCGTACTTGGCCTGTTTTCGTATTTTCGGCTCGGAGTGGATTTACAGCCAAGGCTCGACCTCCCATTCGTTTTCATCACCACAACCCTACGCGGAGCAAGCGTTGAGGAAGTGGAAACGCAGGTCACCCGGCCGATCGAAGAGGCTGTCAATACGATTGAAGGCATCGACGAACTCAGGTCGATGACCAGCGAAGGTGTGAGCCGTGTTTTTATCCGGTTCATGCTCAGTAAAAGCCCCGATGTGGCGGCTCAGGAAGTGCAGAATAAAGTCAACGCAATGGTGGCGCAACTCCCACGTGGTGTTACACTTCCAGTGATCGATAAACTTGACGAGGATGCATCGCCGGTCTTGACCGTGGTGGTATCCGGCAAGCGGGATCTGCGTGAAATTACGGAGCTGGCAAGGCGACGGATTAAAGAAAATATAGAAACGGTGAGTGGTGTTGGGGCTGTCACTATAGCAGGAGGCCAGCAGAGAGCGGTTCAAGTGACCATCGACACCGAAAAACTTCAGGAATACAACCTCTCGATTGAAGATGTGCGGCGAGCCCTGACGGCCCAGAATCTGGAACTTCCCGGTGGCCGGATCGATCAGCCTGGTCGAGAGCTGGTTCTGCGAGTGCTTGGGCGTTACGAATCAGCGAATCGGTTTAATGAACTGGTGGTTGATGTGCGGGACGGATATCCGATCCGGATCAAGGATGTAGGGATTGCCGAGGAAGGTGTGGAGGATCAGAGAAGCCTGGCCCGTCAGGATGGTCGCCCCGCTGTGGCCTTGTTCGTGCGCAAGCAGACGGGTTCGAACACGGTTTCTGTGGTGGATAATGTGAAGGCCCGGATTGAATTATTAAAAGCCGGTTTGCCGGGCGATATGGTGCTCGAATCCGTATCGGATCAAAGCGTGTTTATCAAACGATCGATTGATGAAGTGAAAACGCACCTTTTACTGGCAGGCCTGCTGGTTTCAATCACCATTCTGGCATTTATCCGCGACTGGCGGACGACCTTGATTGCAACGTCCGCAATTCCTGCATCGATTATCACCACATTTGCATTGATGGACGGGATGGGCTTTACGCTTAATAACATCACCATGCTGGCCCTTGTTCTGGCGATTGGAATCGTGATTGACGATGCCGTGGTGGTTCACGAAAACATTTTTCGACACATGGAAGAAAATGGCGAGGATGCCATGACGGCGTCATTTAAAGGGACGTCCGAAATCGCTCTCGCCGTGCTGGCTACGTCATTCTCACTGGTCGTGATTTTCGTACCGGTGGCATTTATGGAAGGTCAGGTGGGACGGCTTTTCAATAGCTTTGGACTGACGATTGCATTTGCCATTCTGGTCAGTTTGTTTGTGAGCTTCACGCTGACCCCGATGCTTTGCAGCCGGTTTCTGAAGATCGAGGATCCCTCCAAACATTCGTCCAAAAGTGGCTTCATCTGGAAAATTGTCGAGCGGTCCTACATGGGCGTGCTGGGCTGGAGCATGCGTCACCGGTTTATTGTGATGCTGATCAGTCTTGTACTTGTGGCGACAGGCTATCCACTACTTAAATATACGCCTTTGGAATATATTCCAATTGATGATACCAATGAATTTGTAGTGCAACTGATCGCTCAGCCGGGTTCAAACCTGACAGCCATTGACACGCAGATAAAGGAAATTGAGACAAAGCTCAAGGACTTGCCGGGTGTGACGAGCATGCTCACCACGATTGGAGAGACCTCGACCCGAGTTGCGAGAGGATCTGGCGATGTGACCAGAGCCTCGATTCTTGTGCGGATGATCGACCTCACCAAGCGTGATTACAGCCAGTTTGACGTCATGGCCCAAGCTCGAAAGGTCCTGATCCAGTATCCTGATTTTCGGTCGGGCGTGACCGATCCAAGCAATCGTGGAGGTGGTGGACTTTCATCGACGATTGATATCAACCTGGTCGGGCCTGACCTGAAATTACTTTACGAATACACGGAAAAACTGGTTCAGAGGCTCCGCAAATCGCCTGAAGTGGTTGACGTGGATACCTCGGTTTCCGCCAGAAAGCCCGAACTTCAGGTGGAAATTGACCGGGATCGGGCCGCCGACCTTGGAGTGGATGCAGCCACAGTTTCATCTACACTGGCGATTCTGGTCGGCGGCGAGCCTGTTTCCACATTTAAGGATGGTGACGAGCAATACGACGTCTGGCTCAGAGCCAGGGTCGTCCAGCGTGACACTCGAAATGCAATTGACGATATCACGGTTCCATCGACTGTGACACGTGCATTGGTCCCGATTGGGAGTTTCACATCAAGTACGGAACGTCGTGGACCATCGCAGATTGAGCGATTGAATCGGATGCGAAGAACGACAATTGGAGCGAATCTGGCCAAGGGATTTTCGACAGGCGAAGGCGTCGACGCAATGGTACGTGAGGCCAAGGCGCTTGGACTGCCGCCCGGCTATGAATTCCGGAAAGGCTTCAGGTCAAGAAATCTGGACGATGTGGCCCGCAACTTTCTGATTGCATTTGGCCTGTCGCTGGTCTTCATGTACATGGTTCTGGCCGCCCAGTTTGAGTCGTTTGTGGACCCGATCACGATTCTTCTGGCCTTGCCACTGACATTTCCGTTCGCTCTGATTTCATTAAGAATTTTGAATCAGCCGATGGATATTTACGCCATCTTCGGGCTATTCATGCTCGTGGGAATCGTCAAGAAAAACGGGATTCTGCAGGTGGATTATACAAACGAGCTCCGCAGGAAGGGCATGGATCGCGACAAGGCCATTCTGGAAGCGAATCAAACCCGTCTCAGGCCGATTTTAATGACCACATTGATGCT
>CAMCFM010000439.1 GCA_945874095.1 Candidatus Kuenenia stuttgartensis | reverse complement strand
CAGATCTGGGTCTTTTCCATCTTCATGTAAAACGGATCTTCCAGAAGGTCGCGAGCGT
Organism: Candidatus Kuenenia stuttgartensis; assembly: GCA_945874095.1. Taxonomy (GTDB): domain Bacteria; phylum Planctomycetota; class Planctomycetia; order Isosphaerales; family Isosphaeraceae; genus QWQI01. The sequence continues at coordinate 4,088 of CAMCFM010000439.1, read as the reverse complement.
ACTTCTGAAGGTTCGTGATCGAACGAGTAGTTGTGTTGTAGCGGAACAGCCATTCAAAATGTGACCAGAAAAAGGTGACGAGTGGAGAGTGCGGATCTTCCTGCTCATCAGAATAAATATGGTGCATCCGGTGATTGGCCACCCATTTGGCAGGCGTGTCCTGCATGGAACATGCTGCAAATACCGCAAATGTGTGTTCAAGCCACTTCGGAACCTTCAGGCTTTTGTGAGCCAGCAACCGGTGGTAGCCCAATGAGATACCAAGTCCATAAATCTCAATCGAAACAAGGGTGATGATCACACTCGTCCAAGAGAAAAAATAAGGCACAAACGCAAGCAGGGAAGCAAGATGGATCAATACAATCGGTATGGCGTAGATCCAGAGGATCCGTTTTGGGTCAACTGTCTTCGGAAGATCCAGTTTCGGGGGTTGATATGGATCTTTATCATCAGCGGTTGTCGATGTCATCAACTCAGGCTGATCTAAAGTGCTACTCATACGGTCACCAATCCCCAGAAGAATTCACTTGATTTGAATATGGACCATACCATTCATATCCCTTATCGTATTCTTACATACTCCGTCATCAAGTGACAAAACAAATCAGTCATAAGTATCGGGAACTTTTAGCTGTCAAACTATCTGGGCAAGCTTTTTCATTCCCAATAAATCCCAGGAAATTTGACACGTGCATCACGAAATTCGTTCAAATGCCCCCTGAAAAGCCAGAGATTGACACAAGCAGGTTCCATCGCGGAACTTACCTGAAAATGCTCCGGCTTCTAAGGTGATCGACCATGGATTCAGAGAAAAAACAGCCTGATCAACGTTCCTTAAAGACGATATCAATCGCCAGTCCAGCCGCCAGTAGAAGGGCGGCCAGTTTCGGGTCGGAGGCCGCTCCCTCGGAATCGTCGAGTGCAATCACATAATTGTCAGCGCTCGTGAAAAACTCCTTGCCAAGCCCTGCCCATTGCTTGGTCACCACTCCAAGTTCATTGCCGTGCTCATCCAGAAGGCGGAAGTTCCAACCCTTCCAGTCACCTTTTACAGTCGCCACCTCAGTCCCGTCGGCCCTCAGAACTGTAAAGGCTCCGCCAAAACTCAAGACCTTGCTTCGAAGGGTTCCAAATTCATTACCACGGGCGTCTTCAACGACCACGCTGACTCGCAAAAACCCGGGCTTTTTGCTCAACGAAAAAATCGGCCCATCGGCTTCATCTTCATAAATGTGAATCTTCGTAGGCAAAAACCGCTTGTTGACCATCAGTCTCGCAAATTTAGCCCAGGTGGGTGGCTCTTCCTTAGCCACCCCGATCTGAGCGTTTGTTGCCGGATCGAATATGTCATAAGTGTCAGTCAATTTTAACATTGCGACACGTTCTCTGACAAAGAACCGACGATACGACAACAACATGGCGAGGTTTTCCGATCTGTTTTGAAGGCTTAGTTGACGAAGATTTCCCGAAGGTCAAACATTGGGTTTACGACCATCCCTGTCAGCAGCTTGGGATAGAAATAAGTGCTCTTTGGTGGCATGGTCTCGCCACCTGAGGCGATCGACTGCACGTGATCCATCGTCGCAGATGGAACCAGTGCTGCCACATCATACCCCTTCTCATCAAGCACTTCGCTCAAGAGGTGGACATACTTGAACTTCGCTGAAGATTCGGCCTGAAGCAGATCTTTGACAACCAGTTCTCGGAGGATACTCACGCCCAGACTTCTCCATTCCGGCGACTGTGTCGGGCACAGAGTATCCATCCGGGCATCGTCCCGCAGGCTTGCCACAATCCACTTGCCGTCAGTAGACGTGCCGAAGCCGATCCGCGATTGGTCGCCCGATTGTTCGATAAATTCCCAGGCGGCCTCGGCAGCCTCAGCGCCTTCGCCAAACTCTTCCACCTCAAATTGAGGAGCCAGTTTGGCAGACAGTTCTTCGGAAGTGATCGCTCCCAGGCCAGACATGAGCCGGTGCGTTGGAAGAATCAAAAGACCGGGATCGCTCATGGAAACCAGAGTCATGAGAACGAAATTGGCGGGATCGTCTGAATCCTGAATCAGGCCCTCAGAAGCCAGCCGTTTTTGATAGTTCAAAGCTGTTTCGTAACGGTGGTGACCGTCGGCGATGAAAATCGGCTTGTCGGCAATCAGTCCGCGAACGGCTGTGATCGCAGAATCGTCGATCACAGGCCAGACCCGGTTGATCACACCCAGGTGGTCAATGGCTGTGATCGGGGTACGGTCTCTCACGCCTTTTTCGAGACCTGTCAGAACGGAGTTGGTCTCGTCTGGATAGAGTCCGAAGATCGGGCTGAAGTTTGTCCGAGTGGCTTCGAACAGGTTCAGGCGATCCGCCTTTGGACCACTTAAGGTCTGTTCGTGAGGGTAGATACGACCTTCACCGAACGGTTCGAGACGGACTCGGGCGAAGAAGCCACGACGGGTGAAGGTCTCGCCTTCCACCTTATACTCTTGCTCGTAAAGATAGATTGCTTTGTGGGCTTCAGGGGTCAGCACACCGGTTTTGATCCAATCGATCAACGTGGCTGCGGCTCGCTTATATTTATTGGTGGCTTCGTCGTCGCCAGGCTGATCCATCCCGAATTCAAGGCGCACGATATTATGCAGGTTCAGGTCGTGCAGACGCTGCTGGAATGCAGGATCAATCACGTCATATGGAGGGCAGACCACGTCAGAAAGGTCGCCCACTTTGGTGATGTCAAAACGCAGGGCTCGGAACGGTTGAATTTCGGGCATTGGCTCTTGGGGTATGAAGTTAGGTCACTCGTGTGACATCGTGTCGGCGCATCGGCCAACATTTCTCATTGAGTTCCATCTGATCCATCGCTCAGTCGTTATGGCTGATTTCGGGAATCCGATTGCACCCATTCTGGTCGACAGTTTGAGGAACTTTCCATCCATCCTCATCAGCATACTCATAACGGCCATAATAAGGAACATTCAACTACCGGGCAAAACATCTTTATATCGAAAGATTGGGCTCCAAACCGCTCGATCTGAACTTAAAGCCTTCCCACGGAATTATCGAACTGTTTGATCAACCATTTGAACCATGCTTAAAACGGCATCCATCTGCTTGACTCCGGGCTCACTCTCCACACCACTGGCAACATCGACTGCCCATGGCTGAATCCAGGTCAGTCGATCCTCGAGATTTTCAGGAGACAGGCCCCCTGCCAGAATCAGATTGGGATAGAGGCTTATGGCTGACAAAACCAGGTCTTTCGCGACTGACACCCCGGTTCCACCATGTGCCGATTCGGAATAGCCGTCAATCAAGACCGCTTTTAAATCCACACTAAGATTTTTCAACCGTGCAAGTTGAGCCCCTGCCCGCTCCAGTGAATCGTGATCCTTGATCCGAATGGCCTTGATCACTGGCATTTTTGAGGCCACTTCAGCCACGATTTCGTCAGATTCATCGCCATGCAGCTGAGCAATTCCAAACCCTGTGGATTGCTGAACTTCGAACACTTCCTGAGCGGTTCGGTCCACAAATACGCCCACCACTGTGGCCGGATCGCCCCAGGCCTCAACCAATTGGCGGGCCAGTTCAGGCGGCACGAATCGCGGAGAAGGTGGGTGAAAGTTCAGGCCCAGCAAGTCTACGCCCATTTGACGCAACTCTCTGGCCTGACTTGGGATTGTTACCCCACAGACTTTGAGGCGTACACGAAGCAACCCGACCTTTTGGGCCGGGCTGGACGGAGTTTTTTGATTGAGATTCATCAGAAAACGTCAATGATCCGTTGATCAGAAGAATTTAGCCGATCAGCTTGTTGAGCTCATCGCGGTATTTTGCTTCAGTGTTTACGCCTGCAATTCGGGCAATAGGCTTGCCGCCACTGAAAATGATGACAGTGGGGATGGCCGATATGCCAAAGTCGCCCGCGATTTTGTTAGAACCATCAACGTCGGTATTGAGCTTGGCAATTACGGCCTTGCCTTCAAATTCCACGGCGAGCTTTTCGATGATTGGGGCGAGCATGCGGCAAGGGCCACACCAGGGGGCCCAGAAATCGACGAGCACAGGCTTGTCGCTTTGGAGAACGGCACTATCCCA
>CAMCFM010000438.1 GCA_945874095.1 Candidatus Kuenenia stuttgartensis | reverse complement strand
ATGCAGCGATCGGTTCCGGAAGTGGTCGATTTTTCGAATGAGACGGCCGAAACGAAAGCCCTATATGGGCTTGATCTGCCACATTCACGCGATTTCGGAATGCAACTTCTGGCGGCCCGACGGCTGGTGGAACGTGGCGTCAGGTTCATCCAGATCCAGCATGGTGGAGGCGGGGCAGGGGCCTGGGATGCTCATAGTTCGCTGAAGGCAAATCACTCGCAACTGGCTTTGGCTGTCGATCAGCCTGTCGGTGGCCTGCTTGAAGATCTCAATCGGCGCGGGCTTTTGGATGAAACCATCGTCATTTTTGCAAGCGAATTTGGACGGACTCCAGGCACTCAGGGCGCCGATGGTCGGGACCACCACATCTTCGGCTTTTCTGTGTGGATGGCGGGCGGTGGAATCAAGGGCGGAATCGCTCATGGAGCAACCGACGAGATCGGATTCCATGCCTCTGAAAATCGCCATTACGTGACGGACATCCACGCCACAATTCTGCAGCAGTTAGGCCTGGATTCACGCAAGCTCGAAATTCCCGGCCGCAAACGCCTGGAAATCGACCACGGGACACCGATTCAAGCGATCATTGCCTGACGACTAAGCCTAAATCAGCTCGCCATCACTCGCCAAGATTCTCTTTGAGAATCCGTGCAATTTCATTCAAAGTGCGCCTGTCATGGGTACAGAAGTGATCCTGCAAGGGTAAAATCACTTGGCTGATAGCTTCATCAATCAGGCTGCTTGTGAATGGAACGAGGCCATCCGTGGATTTTTGCTGTGGTAATAATGGAGTCACATTGGCTTGTATGGAATGCGAAATGAGCCCTTCTTTCAGTCTCAACTGGTTTGTAACCGCAAGCATCGGGCTTTCAGGACTTTGGTTGTCGATGGATGAAGGCACGCGATCGCGATATACCGGCTGGAACGCTTCAATTCCATTATTGGCAATAATCTCTGAATGAAATTGCTCCAGCATTTTTCGACGCGGCAGAACCGATGAGAGAAATCTCGCTTCGAAATGGTCTGCAATCCGACTGCCCCTCATGGTAGCTGCCAGATAAATCACGCGGCTGATTTCCGTCAGAGGCTCAAAAAAGAGAACGGGCTCGGAGGCCTGTCGAACTTCGTCGCTCATGACAAGCTCATTCCATGGCTTGGTAAATAATAGCTGTTCCATTTGATGATCGCTATGACTGGTCAAAAGTCGCGCAATCGGTCCGCCCAGACTATGCCCCAAAACGACGGTTTTATCCCAGGCCAAGTCGGTGTGTGATGGATCATAATGCGCTCGCATTGCATTAAAAGCACGTCGAATCACACCAGAATCCTGCAAAATCGTGTCGCCAGTCGTATAGTACACCACCATGACCTGATATCGCTGACGAAGCTCAGGATCCGCATGGACACTATTCACAATATCAGCCATGATCCGCGGGCTACAGCCCATACCATGGATCAAAACGAGTGGAATCCGCCCCGACCGATACGGATGCACCAGGGTCACGCCTTCTTCGTCGGTCAATTCGTTGGGCCGAAACAGGCCCTGGCGGGCTTTATCGCGATAACCACTGTGCGAAAGCAGGCTGATCACGGGTGTGGTCAGGTCTTTTGCCAGAGGGATTGTCGCCTGGCCCATCACCACATGATCGCTCTCGAGAGGGTCCACCAGCTCAATCACCGGAACAAACCCTTCACCATTCTCTGAGTTCGCCAGACGAGCCACGGCTGTGGCTGCAAACTTCCAATGTGGCGGATAGAACATTTCGGGTTCGATGTGCATTCGTGGCCTTGGTTTACGATAAACGATCAAAGGCAGGCCAAGCCCTTTCTCACGAGCTGGATCTTTGACATTCACTGTCATAAAATCATGGGCCAGCCAAAGTTCGTCTGGCTCGAATTCATCGATAAAACCATTTGCAGATGACATTTGGAACCCGAGAGCGGCCAGCTTTTCAGAGCCAACCGCCGCATCCTGACCAACCCCAAATCCAGTTGTCAAAAGCAGACCTTTAAGCGATTCGTTATGTAGACTGATGGACTCGCTTGAATGATCCTTGCAGCCTCCGCACATTTCGGAAGTATTCAGGGCATAAAGTGTATGAATGAGAGCATCGCGATAGTGGGCGGCTGCTTTTGGACTATGGAAAAGTCGGGCCATGCGTGCCTGACTGAGGGCATTTCTGGCATCGTCGAGCCGACAGGTGGTGAGAGAATCGACGGGCAGGGGCCAGGTCTCGACATCTTTTTGATGAAGATGCACAGCATTGTGAACCATCGCAGACGGTTTCGGAGCGATTTTGGGTTCTAAAAGACAACCGGTGATGGGGAAGCTGAGCAAACACAGGCTGAGCAGGATACGCCTGAACTTTTTCGCCAATATCGATGACCGTTGGTCCAAGTTCGCCTGAATCATGAAGATCGGTCACCATCGGCAGGAGTCGTTTGCGTGGCCTATTTATCGCTACAGTCATAATTATCGGCATATCAGGCATTCTGGTTGAGGTCGTTACTCCGAATTTGAAAATCTCTGGAAGTAACGTCTTGTGGATAGGTCGTGGCCGGATTCCATGGTGAAAATTGCTCTTGCCGCAAGATTCATTCGTAGATAGGGGAGAGGTTGGCTTGACCGTTTGAAAACGCGGATGTATGATATATTTGTTGGTGGGAGAGATGGCTGAGTGGTCGATAGCGACAGTTTGCTAAACTGTTGAACTGGGTAACCGGTTCCGCGGGTTCGAATCCCGCTCTCTCCGCTAAATCAAGACGCCTGTGGTTCCAAGTCATTGAACCACAGGCTTTTGTGTTAAAACGATCTCGTGGAAATCGCCGTTTGCAGCGTTTTTTGTAACGCTTTGTAGCGGCGTATTCTCCAAGGAGATCGGTTTCATGTCTGAAAAAAAGATCGTTGCGAACAACAAAAAGAAGCAGAGTTCCTGACTTTCCGTCGGCAAGGTTCATGTTTACCTACGCAGTCACATCTGGTACTTGAGGTACTCAGAAAACGGTCTACGCAAACAACCAAGAGTCGGGCCCGACCGCGATTACGCACGCCAGATGGCTGCCGAGATCAACTCCCAACTTGAAAACTCTGTCCCTTCGACACTTGGGTTTGAACCTCTTACTATCATTGAACTTAGAAATCGATGGCTGGGTCGGCACGAAGACGTGCGACGTTCGTTTCTCAGTACGATCTCGCGTTATCGGAACGCTACGGAATACCTCATCCGGTTTCTCGCAAGTGAGTGCAGGCATCTGGTCGATGCGTTCCAACTCATCCAACCGGCCCCATCTGTTGCTGTAACCCTGAGTGGAACTGCTCCTGGAGCTAATTGAGGTAAGTGTAACGAACGATGGCAGCCTTACCTTGAGACTGACCCATCAAGTACTTACGATAATGTTCCGATATCCCTGAATTGCCGAGGCAAGTGCTGAATAAATGACGGAAATCCTTCAATGTGGCATTTTTCGGCCACCTTAATCGGTCACGTATCATGAGAAACTCTTTTTCAATCAATCCATAAGTCAGGCCACCGGATTGACGGTGAATGTCATTACGGATTTCTATAGCACAAGCGTCGTGAAACCGGCCAAGTTGCTCCAAAGACGACTTTTACGGCTCGTTCAAGGACGTGTTTTCGCAGGTCGCCAGACACAAATCTGGGCGATTGCGTGCCGCCTGACAGAGCAAGGATGATAGCTTGAGCAATCATCTACAAAACCGTCAGGACATCCATTCTCAAGACCACCAAAATCGAAATCACTGGCGGCCTGAATTGCATCAGCGTTCCTACACCCATTGCGTCGAAGTGCTTGACAGTTAAGACACTTCGGAATTAGTCTGTGCATTGCTTCTTTTCAATTTGCTTCACCCGAACAGAAGCCTCCAAGTTCGTCCTGTGTTGGAAAGGCTTATGTTTCTATGGCTCGTACCCGTCAGAATCCCGAGAAATCCGCCGCTACCGGGGCCAATATTGGGTTCGAGGCCATACTCTGGCAGGCTGCCGATAAGCTCCGCAATAACATGGATGCTGCTGAATACAAGCACGTCGTTCTTGGCCTGATCTTTCTCAAATATATCTCCGACACTTTTGAGGAACACCGTGCCAAGCTCGTTGCCGGTGAAGGCGACTACGACGGATCTGATCCGGA
>CAMCFM010000437.1 GCA_945874095.1 Candidatus Kuenenia stuttgartensis | reverse complement strand
CGAAGATAATTAACCGGTGCTAGCGCCAAGACCGGCTAGATAAGAGGCGATAGCCTCCGGTTTCTTGGTTTGAATCGAGCCGCCGGGCGATAGCCCCCCGGTTCGCCGAAGATAATTAACCGGGGTGTATGAATCTAGCCGCCGGTTCGCCGAAGATAATTAACCGGGGCTAGCGCCAAGACCGGCTAGATAAGAGGCGATAGCCTCCGGTTTCTTGGTTTGAATCTAGCCGCCAGGCGATAGCCCCCGGTTCGCAGAAGAGAATTAACCGGGGCTAGCGCCAAGACCGGCTAGATAACAGCCAAGTTATGCTTGGCTAAGATTGGACTATAAAGCGGAATTTATTTCTCGCATGTTCCTTGATGTCCTTCGGAAATACCTATGAACAGACGTCTCCGCTGGAGCCCAATCACCCCAAAACTGGAAGATCTTCCCCACCTGTTCCTGACGACCATTTTCGATAAAACCCTGGTCATCGAAACGACTTACGATCACTTTAAAATCAGGCCATGAATCGTTGACCAACTTGCCCTTGATCGTTTTCGAGATCTGTGGCACATTGCCGCCATTGTCTTCTCGATAGTGTCGGTAGTGTATGCGTAGAAGGAGTCACGCTACGATGGTCAAAGCACATGGACGACGCCTGATCTGGTCACTTCTTGGCTCGCTTGGCACCGCCGCTGCTGCGGTCATGGTCAGCCCAACTGAGGCCAAGGCTCAAAACGCCCAGGGAATTCTCAAAGATTTCAAGCCAACCCAGGCCGCTGCCTCGGAATACGACACACCTGCGACCGCCGAAGCCTTGGCTGCCTGCAAGGTGGAAAAAGCCACCAAGCCTTCAGGCTGGGTGGTTCGCGATGGACAGGGACGGGTTCTCCGCAAGTTTGTCGATGCCAAAGGCACGGGCAAACTGAATCAGTGGAGCTATTATCAGGACGGGTTTGAAGTCTATCGCGAAGTCGATTCCGATGGCGACCAGAGCCTCGACGAAGCCCGCTGGCTGAACAACGGTGGCTCTCGGGTGGCCCAGATTCGTGGGAATAAAATCGTCGGCTGGACTCGGCTCTCCGCTGAAGAAGCCAGCCGCGTCATGGTTCAAGCTCTGGTCACAAAAGATGCAGGCCTTCTGAACTCGATCATGGCCCAGCCCAAAGAGCTTGCCGCACTTGGTCTTAACGCCGACTCGACCAAAGGTCTCACCGCCGTTGCTGCCAAACGTGCAGAAGGCGTGGAAGCACTGATGGGCCAACTCACCGGCTGGACGGAAACCACGAGCTGGCTGAGGTTTGACGGCCACATGCCGCACGTCATTCCAGCCGATGCTGCTGGACTGCCGGCTGATATTATCACTTACGAAAACGGCGTCGTGTTCGTCGGCTCAGGAGCCCAGGGCGCCCAGTCTGACCCGACCAAAACCAGCTATCTGCAAGTCCCTGAGATGGTGAAGGTGGGCGAAACCTGGAAGTTTGTGAGCCTCCCACGGGCGATCAATCCTGGCAACAACGAACCTGCCACAGGTGCCGATGTTGAAACCGTTCGCTCCATCGTCTATCGCAACTCGGCCACCCCCGGCGGCCCTGGCGGTAACCCTGTCCTGGAAACCGCTCTCAAGGCGCTGGCCGATTACGACGCCAAAAACGCCGCGGCGCTCGGTTCAGGCAATCGTCAGGATGCTGCCAAATATCACGTCTCCCGCGTGCCCGTCCTGAAGGCCGTCATGCAGGCTGCCTCGGATACGGATAAAGTCACATACCTCCGCCAGATCGTCGACAGCCTCGCCGCTGCCGCTCAGACTGGCCAGTACGAAGACGGCTTCAAGGTGCTGGATCAATTGGCAAAAGAGGATCCTTCGATCGCCTCTTATGTCGATTTCCGTAAGATTTCCGCCGAATTCGCTCTGGCAAACGAAGAGCCGGGCGCGAACCTGATCAAGGTTCAGCGCGACTGGCTGGCGAATCTCGAAAAATTCCTGACCGCCTATCCAAAAGCGGCTGAGGCTCCGGAAGCCCTTCTGCAACTAGCGTCCATCAATGAATTTAACGCCGATGAAGACAAAGCCAAGGTCTATTACAAGCGACTCGCTGAGCAGTTCCCTGAAAGCGACTTCGGCAAGAAGTCAGCCGGGGCACTTCAGCGCCTGGAAATTGTCGGTCGCCCATTGCCTTTAAAGGGCAAGACAACCACCGGACAAGCCGTAGACCTTTCCAAGCCAACGGCTGGGAAGAACGTGGCCGTTGTTTTCTGGGCCAGTTGGGCTGAACCTTCCCGTAAGGATCTGGCCGACCTGACCAAACTTGCCGCCTCGAAAGCGGGCGAACTGGAAGTGGTCACCATCAGTCTGGACAACACGGCTGAAGACCTTCAAGCCTTTCTGAAGACCAATCCAGTCACCCTGCCGATCATTTTTGAGCCAGGCGGGATGGATGGCCGACTGGCGCAGGAATACGGCATTATCAGCCTTCCGACGGTCTTTCTGATGGACGGCACCGGCAAGGTCACCAACCGACTGGTTCGGACATCGGCTGAGATCGCCAAACAGCTCGACCGGAACGAAGAGCCAAAAACTCGTGGTGTCGCCGCCGGCAATGGCAACGATCAGCCGAAACGCTGATTTAGAAGCGATTTGCTGACTACACTGGCAATCAACCATCAACGTAAACGACAGAAAAGGGCGACCCATTGTGGTCGCCCAGATCATTTTTACTACCATTTTCGTTATGATAGTCCTAAAGCGATGCCGCGAACGAACAAAACATCCACACGTCACAAACTATGAAAGCTCAAACTCATGCCTATTGACCTTTCCCCCGCACCCCTCAGCCTGGCCTGCCTGAATGGAGTGATGATGCCTGCCGATGAGGCCAAAGTCTCGGTATGGGATCGCGGTTTTGTATTTGGGGATGCCGTTTATGAAGTCTGCCGGATTTATCAGGGCCGGTCATGGCTTGAGGAAGAGCATTTCGCACGACTTGAGCGGAGCCTGGGAGAGCTTGAAATCAAGGGCGTGGACATGAAGGCCCTGCGAGGCCGAACCATGGCCACCATCAAGCAATCCGATATCCTCGAAGGCACGGTTTATATCCAGATCACACGCGGAGTGGCGCCTCGGGCCCACGCCTTTCCGAATCCGCCCGTTGCGCCCACAGAATTCATCGCCGTCAAACCTTACGATGACTCTCCGACCCAAAAGAATCGCCAAAAGGGCGTGACAATCCTGTCGCATCCCGACCTGCGGTGGGGCCGGTGCGACATTAAAAGCACCAATCTCCTGGCTAATTGTATGGCTCTTGAGAATGTCAAGCGCAAGGGCGGTTTCGAAGCGGCTTTGGTTGACCGCGATGGGCTTTTGACTGAAGCCACCCACAGCTCGATTCTTTGGGTGCGCGATGGACGGTTGGAAGGCACTCCTCTGGAAGAGAATATCCTACCAGGCTGCACCCGGTTGCTAGCCGATACTCTGACCGATCGCATCGGCATGAAGATTCACGACGCAAAAATCGACTTGAACACCTTGATGCAAGCCGATGAAGTTTTATTGATGGGCACCACGATTGAAGTCATGCCGGTGGTGAAAGTGGATGAAGCCGTGATTGGCAAAGGCGAGCCAGGGCCGATCACACGCAAGCTTCAGGAGTCGTATAAAATCGCACTTCGCGAATGGCTTGAACAAACCGTTGTGATTCGCTGAAAATTCAATCATATGACAAGCCTACCTGGTGCGACAGAACCTGAAATCGAAGTGCTCGACGCATGGTCGGCCAAACTTGTGCGTGAACCTTTACAGAATGCACCAGTGGATGTGATTTGCATTTCGAGCGATTCTGAATCCACTTCAGCCGAGAAATCATCAGGCGTAGAAACCGTCCGCCGCAAAGGCCGGCTTGGGAATATTATCCATGTATACGTGGATGATTCCATTGAAATCGGGCCTGCCATTCAATCAGCGATTGCGCAAGTGCAATCTCCACTGGTTGTATTGACAGAGACCAGCTCCGAGTGGAATCGCGACATTATTGACCGGCTCCTGAGAGCGATTGACGGATGCGACCTGGCGATTGGAGCCCGGCCAACGTCAAAAACCCTCGCGAAATGCAACCGGACAATTTCTGCCAAAATCAGGGGCTGGATCTGGGGCGCAGGTGTGCTGGACCCACT
>CAMCFM010000436.1 GCA_945874095.1 Candidatus Kuenenia stuttgartensis | reverse complement strand
AGTTGATGCTGGCTGATATCCAGACTCTGGAAAACGCCTTGCCCAAGTCAGAACGAACGGCTAAGAGTGGCGACAAAGAGGCCAAGCTCAGAGTGGAAGCGATCAAGAAATGCCTGGAGCATCTTGCGACCGATCAGCCTTTGAGAAAGTTGCAACTTGATGAAGAAGAAGCACTTTCGATCGAGACCTATGGCCTGATGACAGCCAAGCCGATTCTGTACGTTGCCAACGTGGAAGAGTCGGATCTGGAAGGTCAGGGGCCACTGGTGATGCAGGTTCGCGAGTTTGCCGAAAAGGTTGGAGCATCGGTGATTCCCGTTTGTGCCAAACTCGAGTCGGAAATCGCCGAACTTGACGAAGCCGACCGCGCGGAAATGCTTGAGTCCGCTGGTCTGGCTGAACCCGCTCTGGCTGCACTTGCCCGTGAAGCTTATAAAGTGCTGGGCCTGCAGAGCTATTTTACAGCCGGCGAAAAAGAAATTCGGGCCTGGACCGTGCATGCAGGAGCCACTGCACCGCAAGCGGCTGGAGTGATTCACACGGACTTCGAAGCCGGTTTCATTCGGGCCGAAGTTTACTCCGTTGCAGACATCGAGCACTACAAGTCAGAAAAAGAGATCCGCAACGCTGGTAAACTGCGAGTGGAAGGCAAGTCGTATATCATGAAAGACGGCGATATCTGCCACTTCCTCTTCAATAATTGAAGTCTGAAATCGATAAATGATTGACTTAAAGAATCGCTGGATTCGATTATCGGATCCAGCGATTCTGTTTCTAGTGTTGTCATTTCTTAACCAGCTTGCAGCATCTGTTGAGCTGAGTTTTGCCGATTATACGGTAACCGATATGGCAAGTTCCAATTGGGCTGTCTCATGGAATTGTAATATAGTGTGGAATAATTTTTGGACTTGAATTTAAGATTTAAAGTATGACCAGATACAATTACGATCGAAGATTTATTCTTTCTGAAAGTTGGCTTCAACAACTTTCAATCCCGAAATCTGGTATGAGCATAAAGCATTATTGCGAAACGCGTTTGTCTCGATAATTGATGATTCACCCTGAAAGCGGGTGGGTTTCACCCCACCCTACTTGGATTTATCTAGCCGGTCTTGGCGATAGCCCCGGGTCATTGGTTTTAAAAACGGGGAGTTATTTTCTGCCTGATCCTTAAACCTTATTTCTTGACCACGACGGCTTTTGGCTTGGTCAGGAACTTTGGCTTGGGGAGTGGTTTTGGAGTGGGCTTCTGGACGACCGTTTTTGGCTTCGAAGCTGGCACTATTTTCGGTGATGTTCCTGTACTCACGGTGGCAACTGGTTTAACGACTGGCGCTGGTACCGTGTCTTTGATGGTCACGGTGGCTAGAGTCTGTTTACCCAGAGTGCCTCGGTCGGATGCGCTGGTCAATTGGACCTGAAACGTTTTATTGCCGATGTAAACGGAACTCCCACGAATGATGAACCGGATTTGACGTTCCGTCTCGCCAGGAGCAAGCGTGATTGGCCCACCTGGGAAACTGTAATTTGTCCCTGATTTGGCCGTCCCGTCAATCACTTTATAGCCAATCGTGATCGGAACCGTCATCGGGCCTGTGCGACGGATCGTAAAAATCCCATAGCTGATGCTATTCGTGCCTCTCAGCACCGTGGTATCTGAAACCGTGAAGACATCGGGATCGGTCCGGTGACGGGCTAAAACTTCGATCAAACCCGTGGGCTCGTAACGAGTTTGAGCTGTGATCAAGATTCCGTCTGTGCGTGGCACAAGATCAGGTGTCGAAGTGAATTGGCCGCCCCAAACGGACCAAGACATAAGCTGCAGACGACCGTCTGGAATCAGGTTCGGATCGCTGTTGTATTCGTCGGAGAACTGGATTTTCAGGTCGCCGCCAAGGATCGTGGCCTGACCTGTGACCATCACCCGGTCGAGCTTGGAAGGACCGCCCAACTGGAGATCCATCACGCTTCCAGGGCGACTTGTCCAATCACCCTTCACGCTGATGGAGCCATACGGCGAATAATCGCCTGATGGGCTGAATCGGCCTGAATTATCGACAGAACCACCGAATGTGCCTGATCCTGTGACAATCGTTTTTGATCCAAGAATCACTGACCCATCAATCCGTGAATCGCCGGCAAGACTGATGCTGATCTGACCGGTGGTTGTGGTCCATACGGTGGGATCGAGCGAGATCCGGCCATTCTTTCGAAGCAGAATCCGCGCATCTGGAGCCTCGTTTGGCGAAGGCTGGGCGATGGCATTGATCGAACTGAGATGTGGAAGGTTCAGGACACTGTCCTGCCCGACGAACCAGGAAAAGCTCCAGGCAGTGGCTGGTCCAATATTCACTGACTTCAAAGAGGCAGCGGATACGGTGGCCCCTTGATCGAGCCGAAAGCGGCCTCCATCGAATTTGGCGAGGCTCGGCAGGTTTAGCTGAGAACCAATTCCAACCACTTCCACAAGACTGTTGGAAGCATCAGCCAAAGCAGCGATATTGGCCTTCCCACCATTGAGAACGCTGAACCGGCTATAGTTCAAAGTGTTCAGGCCAGGGGCAGATATGGAACCACCTTGCACGGTGAACTCAGAGAAATTACTGGCGTTGGTCAGGTCAGGCAACTGGATGGTCGATCCGGCGTTGATCATGACAACCATGTTGTCCATTTTGGTGACGCCTGACCAGTTCAGGGTACCACCGTCAATGGAAAGGATCAGACCTTGCGATGGCTGAACGGGTGCGCCCAGGATGTTCAGTACGGTGCCTGAGCCTTGTACAGCCAGCCCTGCATAATTCAAATCAAGCCCAGCATTGAAGTTGGAAACCCCGGAAGTGATTCTTAGAGAGGAGTTTGAGCCGCTCATGCTGACGAGTCGATCGGTGCTGAGCCGATTGATCACGACGGGGGCAGTGATTGTGATTGGAGTCGGATTCTCCGATTTGGCAGGGTCTGCACCAATTTCCACTTGATCGGCCGTGCCGGGCAGAAGATCCCCTTCCCAGTTGGCAGGGTCGGACCATACCAAAGTGCCAGCTCCACCGTCCCACCGAATCACGGCTGGAACATCGCGTCGCTCAAGGGGTTGAACCCATTCCCCGATCATACGTCGGGCAGGACGTTTTGGCGTTCTGTTTGCGAAACCTAAAGACTTCAGGCGAAGTAAATTGAAGATCATTGGTGAATCCTTTCGATGTTCCTTGCCACAAGTCCGTCCGTGGTGGTGGCTACAACCCAGCTTGAGAACCTGATCACTCGAGTACTGAACCAGAATTGTGATGAAAATCACACTTGGATCAAATGACCAACCCTTGATTTAAATTGCCCAGTTTGACAAATCGCGATCCAAATCCTCAGAATGCGAACTGTCGGCAACATTGATCACTATCTTTAAGTTTTTATGAAAAAAGTCAATCCCGATCTGATTGAAATCGACTCAGGGCTGGTTGATTTGGATCTTGGAAACTATCTTTTTAGAGAGATATGACGTATTTTTGGAGTCAGCCGAATCTGTTTTCTGTATGGCTCGATCCCCATCAACATCCTCGGGACGGTTCCAAAACAATGTCCAACGCAGCCCCAGCAATCGTCGTCAAAGACCTTCGGAAAACCTATCCTGGTCGCGAAGGACCGGTCGAGGCTGTTCGTGGCCTGAGCCTTGAAGTCTTTACTGGTGAATGCTTTGGACTGCTTGGCCCGAACGGCGCAGGCAAGACGACCACGGTCGAGATCATGGAAGGTCTGAACGAGCCCACGTCGGGCCAGGTTGAAGTTCTTGGGATGACTTGGGATAAGGACGAAGAGGCCCTTCGTCGCAGGATTGGAGTCACGCTTCAGGAGACTCGCCTGCCGGATCATGCAACCGTTCTGGAAATGGCCCGACTGTTTCGGAGCTTCTATCCATCCGGCCCTGACCCTATGGAAACTCTGACCAGAGTAGCACTTGAATCAAAAGCCGGTAGTATCGTAGAGACACTCTCAGGCGGTCAGCAGCGTCGCCTTTCGGTGGCTCTGGCGTTGGTGGGCGATCCCGACCTGCTGTTTTTTGATGAGCCTACCACGGGTCTCGACCCGCAATCGCGTCGCCAGCTTTGGGATGTGATTCGCGAACTTCAGGGCCGTGGCCGAACGACCGTTTTGACCACCCACTATATGGATGAAGC
>CAMCFM010000435.1 GCA_945874095.1 Candidatus Kuenenia stuttgartensis | reverse complement strand
TCATGAGCTGGATGACGGAAGAGCTTGGAAAGATCGACTTTGAAGGTCAAATCGTTCTGGTAATTTATGAGAAACCGAAGAGGATTCCAAAAACCTGATTTGAAATCGATTTATCGTAAACATTTAATACGATGTATGGTATATTAAGTGCAAAGGGCTGGGTGTCACGACCGATTTGAAGAAGCTTTTTATCGGTAGCGATTGCCCATCCCAAGCTTCCTCTGATACTCGAATAAGAAATCTGAAATCTGGCCAGAAAAACCGAGTCTATCCTCATCTTGTTCCGAATCATCCCGCAAAACACCTGTATCCAGCGAATCATGTCTAAATCTTCAACCATTCGAACCCTTGTTTTGAAGCTCGCAAGCCTCTTTCATGCAGGTGTTTTTCTTGCCCTGGCTGGCTCTCTGATCGGATATTTTGGCTCTACCGACTTTTTTTTAGACCTCTTCAGCAATTTTCGATTGAGCTATGCAGCCGCTCTCGCCCTCGGGTTTATTCTCGCTGCATTCACTAAAAAACGTCGACTGGCTTATCTATGGGCTGTTGGCTTCATCATGAACGCTGTCCCGATTGTGCCGTTTTTCGTGCCGCCCGATACACATACAAGCCCTACCTCCACGCCTCTTCGCATCATGTTCGTCAATGTCCTGCGCAAGAATCCTGATAAGCAAGCCGTGATCAGCGCGATTCTCAAAGCCAATCCTGATGTGATCGTGGCCGTAGAGGTCGATGATATCTGGGGCAATGCGCTCACTTCAGGCCTGGCCAGCCAGTGGCCTCATTCAAAAGTGGCGGACAGGTCTGACAACTTTGGAATTGCGATTTTCAGTCGTCAGCCACTTTTAAATATCAATATTTTTGAAAGCCCTGGGAATTACGTTGCAAGTCTTCGCGCTGAATTGCAATCGGGAAGTCACACGACCCTGATTTATGGGACCCACCCGTTCCCACCGATGTCATCATTCACTCACAGTGGCTGGCAAGTGCATATGGACGACCTCGCAAACAGGATCCTTAATGAAAAAGAGCCGGTTATTTTAGTTGGCGATTTCAATAGCACACCATGGTCTGCCAATTATCGCTGGTTTATGAAACGAACAGGACTTGTCGATAGCCAGAAAGGCTTTGGTCCACAGTCGAGCTGGCCTACGGAACTGCCCTATCTGGGCATCCCTATTGATCATATTGTAACATCACCCAATATTACCACAATAAGTCGCAAAATCGGCAGACACAACGGGTCAGATCATCGACCTGTGATTGCTGATCTGATGATTCCTTAAAATACAATGTTCGTCAGCAGAACCTGTGAAAGAGTCATGGCTCTGATAGATCCCCAAGGCTATGTATCAGCGCCAGTTGTGTGATTCAGGCCGTCCTGAATCCATAGGACTTTCTTGATACCAGTTTGATCTTGTGATTCATACCTTCTGGTGATATCTAGTGCTCCGTCAAGTCAAGATTGTTGGGTAGGCGGGCGGCACCAGGTATGTCCTCAGGACATCCATAAACCGTGAAGCAGTGATCTTTTGGGCTCCGGAGGAGACTTCATAGCAAACTAGCCCGTCTATAAGGCTTGAGGGGGCCTAGGCACATGCCGGATTTCGGGGTGATGGGATTGGGAGTGTTCGTATGTATCCTGCCCAGCAAGAACGGGCATTCGTTGATATGGCTTAGCAGGCCAAACTAACCCGCCGCGCGAGCAAGGGCCGAGCGTCCCAAAAGTCGTGCTGTTTGAGCAACTCTATAATTTGTATGTGTTTGTGCTGGAGTGGTTATTCACTCGTGCGGTCCTTGCTGGCGCGGCGGGTTAGTTTGGCAGACAAAGACCACCCCGGAATCCAGCATGAGCCAAAGCCTAATTATAGTGAATGTCTGAAACCGGTTATCCACAGATTCTGCAGACGAACCGGAATTCCTAACGCTTCATCTGGTTTGGTCGATCGCGAAAAGTTCGGTGGCAAGACACGCAACGATTTGCAGACGATTTGAGAATCGCAGAGAGTTTCGTTTTGGTCTGATCGGTCAACGATTCACTCAAACCTTCTGCCTTGATCGTCTCAATCCAAGTCGACAGATCCGATTCCAGATGGCTCATCGACTCCCTAAACGAGGCTGGCTGATCGCGGCATTCTGGTAGTCGTGCCGATTCACGGACCAGTTCGCGGAGCTGGACAGCCTCTTGAACAGGATCAATTTTCGAGAACGGTTTCTTACTCTTTCCCTTTGCTTGTAATGTTATGACTGACCAGGCTTTAAGATTGTCAAATCGTGCATCGACCTGAACCATCAGATCGACCATAGCTGGCACGTCGACCGATTCCGGCAAGGGAGTCTTTATAGCTGCAACATCCTTGAAAGTAAAGGGTTCAAACTGCTTTACGGATTCATATAAGCCGGGATAATCGGCTGAGGTGCCGGCCATTTTCATGAACTTTGAGGCTTGTTCGGGAGTCCAGCCGAGCCCGAATCGGGCCATGATGGATGCGGCTGCCGGGCCTCGGTGCCTGCCGTGATGGCAGTGAATGTAAATCGGCTTTGGAAGCTGTGCAAACGCTTGTGTAATAAGACTTTGGCTATCGGCTTGGATTCCATCATAGCCAATTGGAATGTGAACATATCGCAGCCCTAACCGCTTGGCCACTTCCACGGGCGGAGTGGATCCATCAACGCTGATGATGCTCTTAACCCCTTTAGATCTCAAGAGTTGCAGGCCCTTTTCTCCAACAGGATCACCACCGCTTAACAGATTCGAGTCCATCCGCCAGACGTTCTCAATTCCATCCACGGGTTCGGGATGGGGCATTTTGTTCAAAACGGGATCGCTGGCTATGGCTGTACCAGAAAGCATGGCAATGATCGTATATAAACCTATATTTAAAATAAGGTTACGAATCATGCCAGAAGTTCCTGCACGACTTTCCCGGTGGTCAGGGCCATCGGGCGGTCGAGATTGTCTCTCAATTCGGTGTCCGGATCGATCCCCAGAAGGTGGTAGATTGTGGCCGCCACGTCAGCCGATGTGACGGGATCGCGTGATGGATAGGCAGCATATTTGTCAGACGATCCGTGAACGTAACCCTTTTTGATTCCAGCACCTGCAAGAACTGTGCTGAAACAGTGTGGCCAGTGATCGCGACCATCGCGGCCGGCACCTGCGCCGCCGACAACGGCTTGACCAACGCGGGGAGTCCGGCCGAATTCGCCGCTCCAGACGATGAGCGTATCGTCAAGCATTCCGCGACTTTCGAGGTCGTCCAGTAAGGCGCTGAAGGCTTGGTCGGCGGGCGGCATGAGGCGGGTTTTGAGGTCGATAAAGTTCCTGTTATGGGTGTCCCAATAGACGGAAACGTTTGTCAAGCCTTCATTTGGCCAAAACAGAGTGACGATTGGGACACCGGCTTCGACCAATCGACGTCCCTGGAGCACGCTTTGGCCGTGAGCGGTCATTCCGTAACGTTCACGAAGTTTAGGATCTTCACGTGTTAAGTCAAATGCTTCAAGCGACTTGCGATCATTTAGAAGTGAGTGGGCGCGGGCATAATGGCCTGACATGGCGGCTGGGATCGGGTTGGCTGACCATGAGGGCGCTGGATTGAGCGCAAACCGTGCATTCTCAAGGGCATCAGACAAAGCACGGCGGCCGCCCAGCCGTTCGAGGGTCAGACCATCCGGAAGGCTCAGAGTGGCAGGATGATAGGTGGGTAAACCGGGGTTGTCGTCGATGGTCATAGGCTCAAAATTCGGGCCCATCCAGCCGCCGCCCTGGCCATGACTGGATTCAACGAATCGGGGAGCTCCGTTGATAATCTCTGGCCTCATTTGGACATACGGTGGCAAGGCAGACTGTCGCGATTGCGGTTTCAATCGTGACATCACAGCCCCATAATGTGGCCAATCTTCGCGAAAATCGCCACCACCGACGCGCGGAATCGGCCGGCCGGTCAGGATCTCGTGAGTGGCTGTGGTGTGGTTCACATCGCGGTGGGTCATCGACCGAATAATGGTGAGCCGGTGGGCTTGTTTTGCGAGCTGGGGAAAGTGTTCGCAAATCGATATGTTGGGAACACTTGTGGCAATAGGGCTGAACTCGCCCCGGAATTCCGAGGGGGCCGTGGGCTTCAGATCCCAGGTGTCCTGCTGAGCCGGCCCGCCCCACATGAATAAGAGGATGCAGCGTTTGGCCTGACCAAAACCGTTTGGCTT
>CAMCFM010000434.1 GCA_945874095.1 Candidatus Kuenenia stuttgartensis | reverse complement strand
TGGGGGAATGCTGCGGGCATGGCTTCAGGCTATGTCGGTGGCCAGCTCTACACACGCGACCATAAGGGCACGAAGGATGCTCAGGATCCTGTCACACCAGTCAATGGAGATCAGCAAAGGGCCGCCCTTAAGCTGATTCGCGACAAGATTCTGAACGACAGCCTGTTCCAAGTCTCGCCAGCTCTGTTGCGCAAACTCACCACGGAACGCTGGTATCACTGGGCCGCTGATATGAACATGAGCGATCCTGGATACAAGTTCTATGACACCGTGCTGAGCATTCAGCGGATCCCTCTGGCTGAGACTTTGAACGCTGGAACCCTGAACCGGATCCAGAATCAAGAGGCCATGGCCGACCCTTCAACGAAGCCTTTGAAGATCGAGGAACTGTTCCGCACGTTCACCGATTCCATCATTGGCGACATGAATATCGCTGCTGTGAAGGACGGGAAACGTGGCTTGACCATCACTCGCCGCAACCTTCAGCGCGATTATGTCGGGCGTCTTTCAAGCATGCTGCTTGGTTCGCGTGGTTCGGCTGCACTGGCCGGCTTGCCATCGTTCGTAACACTCAGCGGAGGCGGTGGATCCATCCCTGCCGATGCCCGTGCTTTGGCTCGCCTGCACCTGAAAGAAATCTCTGCCAAGATTGATGCCGCCCTTCTGGCAAAAAATCCGGCCTGGGACGACACCACCAAGGCTCACCTGGAAGAGCTCAAGGTGACCATCGACCGTGTTCTGAACGCTGGAATTCAGCGTAACGAACCATGATTGATCTGGCTTCCTAGCGGATTCCATTCGCGCCGGATGATTCTTTGTGAATCTCCGGCGTTTTTTTATGTCCTTGGCTATGGCAATTTTGGCCTGATTCAGGTCGAATGAACGCTTCATGCAATTCGAATCCTCCACACTCAGACTGAAATCCAAAGGGAGCCCCTGTCGATGTCAGACACGCCAAGCCTGAAAGCCGTCGGGTTCCTGGCAGACATCATTCAGCCTCCAGATACGGCGGATAGCATAGGCCGGATCGGAGAATATCCGGTTCTTAAAGTGATTGTCAGTGAGGCATCCAAAGCCGTTGTCCTGAGCCGGGATTCTCTGACAGATCGACAGATCCGGATCGCTGTTTTTCCTAAATCCTCTGTAAATCTCGATGAAATCCGTTCCAGGATCCTTCCCGGTCACGACTTTCTTTATCCAGTTCACATTCTGACAAAAATTGACGACAACCCCGCCCTGATCATGCCAGACCTGCATGGGGATTCGTTGGCACAGGCGTTGCTTGAGAGCGGGCCGATTGCATTAAAAGAATCACTTCGCATTATTCGCGAAATCATGGTCGGTCTGGCTGTTGGCCGCGATCATGGACTTTCCCATGGATTTCTCTCGCCATTATGGATTTATCTGGAGCGATCCACCAACAATAGCCGCCTGATGGGTTTGGGCTGGCGATTATTGGAACCTGCTGTGGCCTCGGAGCTTTCAGCCTTTATGGCCTCTGACGGCACTTATATTCCTGCCCCTGAAGTGGCTGAAGGGCGAACGGGCGATGAACGGGCCGATATTTTCGGAGCCGGATGTTTGCTCTATGAAATGCTTACCGGCAAGCCGGCCTTTCCCGGCAATTCGCCTCTGTCGATCATTCGAAGCCTGGCCTTGGTTGATCCCCAACCGCCTTCAGAACTGGTTGCAGGTATGCCAGAAGTGGTCGATAAACTCGTCAGCCGACTGCTCTCGAAGGATCCCAAAAATCGACCTGCCTCCGCCCGAGAGGCTGCCAAACTGGTCAAAGAGTTTGAAGCAAGCCTCGTCTCGTCTCCGCCTGTCAAGCATAAGCCAGTGGCTCAAGTGGCAGTGTCGGACGATGAGATCGGTCTGGTTCCTCTTGAATCGGAATTCTCCAGAGTTCAGTCCTTGAAAGCCGCGCCGAGTAAGGCTGAAGCCTTAAATGTGGTTGATGATGACGACGACCTCATACTGATCGACTTTGCCGAGCCTTTGGCTGTGGCTTCATCAAGCTCTTCAAAAAAACCTCCAGCTGACGACATGTTGATCGACCTGCTTCCGATCGACGACGAAGTTGTAAAGCCTGCCAGTCATCAGTCTGCACCAAATCAGGCCCGGAAATCACCGGCCACTGCGACTCAGAGAAACAAGCCTGGAGCCGCATATGAGTCGATGAAAACGCCTCTGGAATGGGTTTTTGTGGCGGATACACCGGTTGAGGCCGTACATTTGTCGAGCGAGACGCAGAAAATCCTCATTCGCGACCAGTCCGGGCGGGTCGTCTGCCTGTCCACAGAGGGCGAACTGCTGGCCAGCGAGGTGACCCCCGAGCCGATCAGGATCTCAGCCGCCGATCAGGCTGGCCAGTTGATTGCATTAGTCCTGGGCAAGCGGTCGCTTGTATTCATGGACTGGGATTTAAATCTGCTGGTCGAGCGCAAGCTCCATTCCGAGCCGATTTCATTAGCGGTTGATCCACTTGGATTATATGTGGCCGTTGGGTTTATTGGAAATGAAACCCGTCTGTACACGCGTCAGGGCAAGCCAGCCGGAGCGTTCGAAACGCGTCAGCCACTGGCCCATATGGGCTTCATGCCCGGTACAGCCAAGTTGCTGGGCAGCACAAAATTCGATCAGTTGATTTGTGCTGAACTGGAGCAGGGCAAGGGCTATCAGCTTGATCCGGAAGTGGCCTGGACCCAGAACACAGGCGTAGCCATTGGCCATATGCATGTGATTGGCGGGGCGGCAAAAATCCTAGCTTCGTGCCATAATATGGGCCTTCAGCGATTAAATATTGACGGCGAAAATGAAGGCACTTATCAACTCGGAGGAACCGTGATCGAGTCCGCCTCTGACTATCCCGGCCGATTCTTTCTCGCCTCTACGCTGGAAGGTTCCCTAATGGCAGTCAATGCCAATGGATCTGTCATGTGGGAACACCCTCAGGGCGGCCCCTGGAGACACCTTTGCGTGGATGCTCTGGGGCGATACGGGCTGGCAGCATCGGCGTTGGGCGAGGTGGTCAAGATGGACCTTTCCACAGAGCCAAGGGCAAAGGTGGATAACTCGGGTGTCCGCATTTTGTCGGCGACTGGAGGCACTGGCGGCGGTTCAACAGTCAGGGCCGGTGAATGGTCTGTCAGGATTGCCGGTGACGATGAAAACACGACAGATTATAGCCTTTGCGTGGTCGATCGCCCTTGGCGTCTATGCGTGCTCGACACCAAAAAGAAACTCAATTGCTACATTGACGATGGCGACGAGGCCGAGGAAATTCCCGCTCTGGGCGGATCGGGCCGGATGCTGAAATCACGCGATGGCTGGGTCGCCGTGGCCAACGACCGCTCTCTGGTATTATGTAACGTGTCAAAGTCCGAGACCATTCAGCCTGACCTCGACCTGGTCCAGATCACCCATTTCGACATGCGTCCAGCTCAGTACGGGCTCCTGATTATTCAGGAGGCCGACAGAATTGGCCGGGCCACTGTCGCAGGTCGCTGGGTTTGGCGGGTTTCATTGCCAGCCACAGTGGAATCACTGGTTTTGGCAGATGATGGATATGCTGGATTGAGTCTCGATAATGGCTTGATTTTGATTCTGGATTCGGCTGGTAAGGCTGTCGGAAAGTGGTCGGCAGGCGATCAGGAAGCGGTGCTTTTATGTGAATCCCAAGGCCGAAATGAGGGCCTTTGCCGATGGGTGACCTTGGCCCGTCAGGAGCGGATCCTGCGTGGACATGCCCTTGACGGCCGTGTTTTATGGCAGGTGGAAACCCCGTTTGCACCTTGGGAGCTGGTGCGAACAGGGCAGGGCGTGGTGGTGTCGGGCAACGACAGTGGAGCCTTACTCTACGACGATTCAGGGCAAGTTTTAGCCACCCGCCGTGCCACGAGCCAGCGAACCCGCTTCGCGACGGCCTCCGATAGCTCCGCCATGGTGCTTTATGCCGACGCAGGGCAAGTCTTTTGCACCCGATTTGATGGAACGGTGCTTTGGAGGATTCCAGTAGACGGAGAGGTCACAGCCACCGCCCTAAGTTCCACAGGAGCAGGAATTCTGGCAGGCGGGGTCCTGTCGTGGGTGTCGCATACGGACCTTTCGTAAAAGTATCGCTCGGCCCATCTGCCAGTGTCCCGCTTTTCTAGCCGGTCTTGGCGCTAGCCCCGGTTCGCATATCCAACCAAAACCAACCGGGGCTAGCG
>CAMCFM010000433.1 GCA_945874095.1 Candidatus Kuenenia stuttgartensis | reverse complement strand
AATTGCACTTTAATCCGGGCAAACTGGTCGGTTAAAATCGGATCCTTATCATTCGACCCGCCAGAACCTCCGCTCGATGAACCGTCGGACGAAGTGGTGGCGATCACCTGGGCGGACATCAGACCGTCTATCCTCGGCTTCGGTGTCTTCAGTTGAGGCACCCAGTTGGCCGTCAAAGGCACTGCATGAAACTCGGTTTCGCAGACGAAATTTCCAGAACTTAAAGCCCCGAATGAGGGAAGCAGGTTGGCAGATTGATCAAACTTCAGTCTGACACGAGTGATCAGGTAATCTCCGTCCCCATTGAAGTGGCTTTTCAGCGAGAACTTTGAGCCCGCTTGAACGGCCGCAGAAAGTGACACGGCATCGACCGAAACGGCATCGGCCGTAGCTCTTGCGATATCTAGGGCCGCATAGTTGTTTACCAGATCCTGAAGGCTTCCCAGTGCCGACGAATCCTTGTTGCCTTCGGAATTTACGGCATCCACATGGTGAGCTGGTAGTGTTGGGTAACCTGTCAAAATAGAGTTTGTGAAGTTCCCCGCTGTGAGCGAATGGCTTACCTGGCCGGCGTTTATACTCGTATTCTTCGGCTTCCCATTGCCCTGCACGGACTTGTCAGCCTGTTGAAATTGATAATCCGTCAATGTGGATTGGACGGAAACCAGTTTTTGAGATTTCAGCCACTTGGTCACAACCGGTCCAAGTCTTGAATCAGGCGGAAGTTGGGGCGTATAAGTCAATTTCTCAGCCCCTGGCGAGGCAATGGCATTGCCGCTGGGGTTGTCCGTAATGATCATCTCGTGCGAACCTTTGGCAAACTTGAAATAATAGCTAAGGCCTTCTTCCTCCATAAGTCGACTGATGAAATCAAGATCCGTCTCATTGAACTGAACGATGTAGACACGTTTGGCGGATGGATTTGAGAGCTTTAAAGAGTACTCGATGGAACCGTTTTTCAAAACTGATTCGATCACTTGTGCAGGTGTTCGATTCTCGTAGATGACACAGTTTGTGCTGAGCCCCAGGGTCCAGAGCTTCGGCTGCATCCGCATCCGGTATCGGCACAAGGCCGGGAGGCTCTGACTTGCTCCAACCTGTTCAGCCTGCGAGAATTGAGTGGCGATCCCCGAGACGTAGCGCAATGTACCTGAGCCATTGTCAAAGCTCAAGCTGATACTTTTTCCAAGAATCGAACTAAAGTTTATATCGTTGGACGCGTCTGCCAGAAGCGTGAGGTCGTAGGAGAAAAGTTGAGAGATTTCGTCCACGCCCTCAACACTTTGAACCACAAGATCGTCTGAGCCAAGCGGGGTTGTCAAAACCGCCACACGGTTGGACTGACTTAGAAAACTCATCGCTCCACTCACTTTCCCAAATCTTGCCCAATTGGAACGCTTGGTTCGGATCCTACTTCTTGTCTCGTAATATCTTGCAAATTAAAGCTGAGGTTGTCTATAGCCTTCCATCAAGGAAATGTGTCGATTAGCTGTTCTAAAACTCATTTCGACAGCTTTGAGGAGGCATGATATCGTCATCTCTGTGGTGGATTTCAAAGGTTCAAAGCGATATTGCTGATGCTAATCGAGTTAGTTTTATTAGAACATGGGGGCAACCAAAATCGCAGAGTGAAGCGGCAATTTTCATAGCCTTCCAGCTTCACTTTCGAAATTTCGGTTGTCCGGCCTCAGTCATCATAATCTTGGTCGTCATCTGCCGTCACTCTCGTACGTTCGTCGAGTTTCGCACGTACTTGCACGCCCAACTTCAGCACGCCCACGCGACGGTCACTCTGTGGTTTTTGAAGGATGTGGTCCTGAATCTGTACAAGGATCTCTTCGAGCAATGATTCCTTGTCCGTCGTGTTATAGCGAGTCCAGGCGCCTCTGGCCCAATATTGTTGAACCAGTTGGTCGATCCGTGCCACTTGTTCCTTGCGGCGGGCGATGCCCGAGACCGCGCTGGCTTGCCTCCAGGCTTCAAACGTCCAGATGTCATTATCAATCAGAGCATTGGTTTGATAGCGATCTTGGCGGAACTTCCTGAACTCAGCCAGATTTTGCCCTTGAATCGTCAAAAGCCGGGTGTTGATGCCGATGATTTTGCGTTGTAGCTTACGGGCATAGTCCAGAACATCCACAGGGCTGATGGCGAAAAGTGGCTTGGATGGCTTCAGAAAAAGCCCACAACCGCTAGCCAGCAGAGCGGCTGTCACCACCGAAGCGCAGTTATACTTCTTGCTGATCAGTTTAAACCGATAATAGGGGTTCACGCCCCTGGTGGATGAATTGCCGCCGGCATCGCTGCGGATTTCCCACCAGCTCTTCAGATTTGATTCGCAAAGCCCGACGTTCTGGTCCGTAATGTCACGCCCGTTATCGTCGATCGTTGGTATGTCAATGACGTCATTTGGAAGGCGAACCCACGAGAAGATGCCCGTCCGGGGGTTTTCCACCTGAGTCCCGCCCAGGTTGACTGTTGGGCCTTTCATCTGATTGGCATGAGGTTGTGCAACATGCGTGTTCAGAGCAACTTGCAGATCAACGGGCATTTCTGTACAAGGGTCGTTCATGAACTTGTCGACCGGCCTCCCAAGCTCGAACCCCCTTGCGTCTCTGGTGACCGCACCAGGGGTGTTCAACGTCAGAGATTCCACTGGAAACCAGCTGATATAGGTGTCAATCTCGCTCAGGCCGGGGCCCGTGTTGCGTGTGATTGCCAATGCAGCGTGACCTTGAGATGACAATGGATTGTTGTTCACATGCCATACCATAACCCTGATCATGACTTACCCCCCTTTATCGTTCTTCACCAGTTCTATTCTGTAGATCAACTTCTCATATTCGTTTTTCGATGGCAACCAAGAAGTTGTTCGGGCAACTTCAAAAAATATTTTGGTTGACCGAAAACAAGGTCTTCTTTCATGCTTGCGAATCTCTCTGGCATCATCTTCGTTAGACTCAGGCGGCACCCATCTGCATCAACCAGCTGGGCGATTCCGTACCATCCTGATCGGGTATCGAACACTATCTGCTCGTTGAGAATTCGAGACTGAAAGCTCGCTGACTTATGAGATTGTGGCCACAATAGACAAAATCTTAGCCTGATTTTACTTTCTCTGCAAGGGCGGATTTTGCTCTATGGGATCAGTCCGAAAATCTCTTCCTGGTTTGGGATGGGATTGGTTGTCTGGAAAAAGCTCTGAGATCCAACAGGCCAGTCCAAAGATTTGGGGGAGTTCGTTGCCCATCATATATTCTGTTGAGCCTGAAATGATGTGATTGATAATGGTGGCCATATCGCCTGAAATGGTGGGATTTGGCTTTGATTTGAAAATCGACTCAAATCATTTTTGTGTAGGATATTATATGCGTATTAAATGGAGGGACGAAATCGTGCCCGGTCAGGGGAAGGTGCGGACAGAAATACGCTAATGAGCTAGTGCTCCGTCAAGTCAAGATTGTTGTTGGGTAGGCGGGCGGCACCAGGCATGTCCTCTGGACATCCATAAACCCTGAACCAATGATCTTTTGGGCTCCGGAGGAGACTCCATAGCAAACTATCCCATTCATAAGGCTTGAGGGGGCACTAGAACTAGAGTTTGAGATCCAGTTGAAACAGCGTATTTTGAAGGATTTGCTTCAGTGCCAAAGGCCCGTTCCATACCAGCGAGGGCCAGCGGCCCTCGTCAGTGGTCCAAACCGAAAAATGCTTTGAGGGCTGAAAGCCTGATACCTCTCACGTCACGACTCAGGAAACAATATGCGAATGGGGCGGGCTTTGAGCCCTTGTTTCACATTGCGAAGCGATATGATTTGATCCGATATCCTATCGATGGCCTTCGACCATCGCTGGTATGTGACGGGCCGTTGGCCCTGAAATAAAAAACTGACTGGGGATATGTGCCGCCAGAACATATTTACATGCAGAGACTTGTGTAAAATCGACAAGCCTGGGTCAAACTCCAACTGTAGTACTAGAACACGGTTTGGTTGTAAACTACGCCGGGACCCAAGTTTGTTACTTTGCAGTTAGCTTACGAACGTTTCGGTTGATTTAAAAACCGAAACATTGTTTTCGAACTGATCCAATATATTTCCGAAGATTCCAGTAAACCAGCAATCAGAAAATCTGGTCTTTCTGATTGTGATTTCAGGATATATATTTCGAGATTTGATCAAGGAACATCTCTCAAGCTGACAGTGGCAGTTTCAATATTTTTTATATTTCTAA
>CAMCFM010000432.1 GCA_945874095.1 Candidatus Kuenenia stuttgartensis | reverse complement strand
GACCTCGCTGTATATCACATCTTTTGGGTAAATTTCTGGGATTAAATTATAAAATCTTGATCATAGAGGCTTTAAGCACCAACGGTGCGGTCCATACCAGCCTAGGCCAACGGCCTAGGACGTGCGGACGAACCAAGAAGAATTCCTCCCTTCTCCGCTCGCGGACCAAAGGTCCGCGAGCGGAGAAGAGAGGAATGATAAAGCTCGATTTTGTAGCGGCTTACGCCGTACTTGGGCGTTGCCCAAGGCTGCTATGGGACGGGCCTTCAGCCCTCAAACCAAATCCATTGATCTATCGATGCATTCGGGTTTTATGACTTATGCGTAACAACGAGTTCAGGAGACCGGGCCTACAGAAATCCGCTTCTGAGCGTGATTGGGGTTTAGCCGGTCTTGGCGCTAGCACCGACTGGTTGTTTTTTAATCACCGGAAGATTTATTCCGGCCTGCCCCAAAACATGACCTAAAAAACCAAAATCATCCCTGAATCGGGACGCCACTGCCTGATCGCAATCCGGAAACTAGGCGATCAGCACCGGAAAAGCCGATTGATCGGATCAGAAAAACAGCGACTATCATCCCGATCTTAAGAACCACAACTCTAAATTCCCATAACCGCAATCACGCAGATCGAATTTAATCCGCCATATTATAGATACACGAGCCAAATCACTCAGCCAATCAACCCCACATACGCAGCGCTCCGCCCTGATACGCAACTCATCCCATATACGGGCTAATCTAGCTCTTTCCCTATAACCAAGAAAGCGACCGGACCCAGAATATGACTCTCAAACAAGCCGCCCCGCTCTGCAAAACCCCGAATGCGCCCTTGATCGCTGAAAAGCCCCTGCTTCCGCCTCTCAAAACCCGAATGCAGATCAACCGCGAAAATGCCCGGCATTCGACAGGCCCGAAGTCACCTGAAGGCAAGCTGGCCAGTCGCCAAAACTCCACCACCCACGGCCTGAGAACCCAAGTGGCCCTGCCTCGCGAAATCATGGAAGAAATGGCCGGCCATTTCTGGCAACTTGCCAACGCTTACAAACCAACGAACGCAATCGCTGTCAATTCCATCCTCGAGCTCACCATGTGCGCCTGGAAAAACCGCCGCCTTTTCGAACAATACGCCGTCAACAACGCTCGCTCCAAACAAACCGTCACCCAGTCCCGCAACTCGAAAAATCAGAGGGCCGCTCACCATTGGTTCCAAAAACTCCCGATCGATCCCTCAAAGGCTCTCATCAAACTGGAGGAATCCACCGAAGGCCTGACCCTCCTGATCGAAGCGGCCCAAACCCTTCTCGTCGAACTCATGAAACCCGATGGAACCGGCTTCTGGACTGTCAATCAACTCCACCTCGCTCTCGCCCTGATGGGCGTCCGACCAACCGAGGTCTGGAATGCCCCTGCTCTTAGGTCGTTCTGGTCAAGCTGGATGGCCATCCATCCTCACCCTGCTACATGTGTCGATCAATGCAACAATCACACCAGTGTCGAACGGGAATATCACGAACGGATCAGCGAAGCCATCAATAACCGCCCTCAGCCCGATCAGGCCAGAACCTTGCTGGAAGATGAAATCCAGAAACGAGTCTCATCCTGGACTACAAACTACCAATCCCTTGAGGAGGACGAACTCGCTCTGGAACCACTCGATAAAATGTCGGCTGGATGGCCCACAGGCCGCGATTCAAACCAGCATCTCTTACATTTGAGGTACGTATCCTCAAACGACCGTAAAACACGTGAACTCCAAGCCCTCCTGCTCACCTTTCCGAACCTCGACAATCCTTCAGACTGGCAGTTCGACCACACCATGCTCCCATCCGACTGGCGCTCCGTTCTCATGACTTCCAACGAAGAATCTGCCCACGATCAGGCGATCCATCAAATCTACGACCCTCCTCCCCAACTTCAGGAGTCCATCGAACAGTCCATCTTCCGTAACGCCGCTTCAGCACAGAATTCAGAGCCTTATCCTATCCACCAGAATACCGTGGAACCTTTGGCTCTCAGTTCGCCCATGGCCGCTCTGGGAACCGTCTTGGCCAGCTCTTCCAGCTACGACTCAGGTGCAAAATCATTGCGTGATGAATTGATGAAAGAATATCACGAGAATCGCAAAATCCGAGAACTCGAATCTCTCTCTATCGCCAATCCAATAATCGTGAAAGACCCTGAAATGACGATGGTCAAGCCTCTCGAAAGTCAACCTGTTTCAGAAGTTCCGTCACAGATTAAAGCCCAGGCCTGCGTCAGGCGCCTTCGGAACGATCAACCCCGACCGCCAGCCCCTTCAAAAAAGCCATCCGAGCGGCGCAATAAATTGCTCAGCAAGGATTTACAATCACCCCGGCCAAACACACCGTTGCCCCCAATCAGCCTTCGCCCGATCACTTCGGTTTGACAGTCAAAAACTCCAAAAGATCGCGCATGGCGGGCTCGCCCAAGGTGCCCGCCAGACCCGATGGCATCACAGAGCTGGTCGACGGCCTTAGTTCTTCCACATCTGCCGGCGAAACTTTTAAGACCTTGGCATCCGTATCGACAATTTCCAGATTCTGGGCATCCACCGATTTCACCACCCCCATTGAGACCTGCCCACCCTTTAAAGCCACGCTGAACGAAGGATATCCCGGATGAATCCGGTCGCTCGGAGCATTGATATGATGAAACACCAGGCTACGATCCGCCCCACGAAGGCCCGTCAAATCAGGCCCAATCTTGCCCCCCTGCCCGTCCACGGCATGACAGTTGGCACATTTTGCAGCCTCAGAATAAAAAACTTGACGCCCCTTGACTCCATCTCCACCAGTCAAATCATAAGGCGGAGGGGCAATCGCAAGAGTCGCTTCCGGAGCTGCCTCAGGAGCCCATGGAACCAGAAAGTTCTCCATGGAAAGAACTTGCGAACTCGCAGCAGATCCCTTCCTGGCCGGCTTGGTCACCTCCCAGAAATCCGTTTCCGAAATCGGCAGTTCTGTGGCGGGCAGCACCACTTTCAATTCCATCTCCGTTCCTGCCGACTCCAGTTTCACGCTCGCAAAATAACGCCCACCGGCCGCTTTCGAAACCGTTTTTTCACCATTAATTTCGAGCGTAAACTCTCTGCCTAAAAGGAATGTCAACTCATGCTCGCCTTCTGCCAAACGAAGCCATCCGTGCATCATAAGTGGCTGCCTGGGATTGATCCATGCCGATTCCACTGCCTTCAAGGCCGACTCAAAACCAGCATATTCCGCCAGTTTTTTCCGATCCATCAGCATCGGCAAAACCATTTTAGGGCCATGATCTGGCAGATCCACAGCTCCAATTTTGACAGACAATCCCAAAAACGCCACGGCCAGAGTCACATCCCCAATCGTCAATTGATGCACTTCCGGAGAGACCACAGGGTCGGTCGTCAGCCTGACAAGGCGGCCACCCTCTTCCACCTTAACGGCCACCACCCGCGTGGCACCGAGTTTCTGGCGACCCAGCAGAAGTTTCGGATCGTCGGGCCGATTCACCCCTTTGGGCCACTGGCCAGCCAGCAAATATTGACCAACAAATGGCTTAAGATCTTGCTCGTTCAAAGGTTCAGCATAATGGGCCACCCACTGGCCAGGGCCGGTCGAATGAGCCATCAGTGTGATTGGATCCTTCGCCTGACAGGGAATGGCAAAAACAACGTAAATAACGGCTGCAATGAATGTTCGGATTCGATGAGACAGCATGACGCAAAGCGTTCCATAGTAGGATGAGGGCAGGCGTTTCCAATATCACCATCTTGATCGTATCCCTGAGGCCCGTCAATTGGTCCAGTCATGAAAACTCGCCGGAAGTCTCGACATACGGCTTCGGATCGGCTATTTTCCGATCATCACCATCGTTGAAAAACGATTCAAATTCAAGACCATCGAGAACGTAAAATACCATGTCACTCTTGCATGGCCCTGCGTCAGGGTCAGAAAACGAACCGCCGGAAGACCCAGCCATTCAGGCCAGAAATGCCCGGCTTGGGCTTCAACTATTCGGTGTTTACGCCCTGATTTATGCACTTTATGTCATCACTGGAGCATTTCTGCCAGGTGTGATGAAGGCGGGATTGGCCGGTGTGAATGTCGCAGTGGTCTGGGGCTTTTTCCTGATCGTTCTGGCATTTGTCATGGCCCTGGTCTACGGACGACTGTGCGACCGCCCGATGTCCAGCCATAATCAGGAGAATTCCCGATGAATGGAGGAATCAATCCACAGGCCGTTATG
>CAMCFM010000431.1 GCA_945874095.1 Candidatus Kuenenia stuttgartensis | reverse complement strand
AGGAGTGATGTTCCCGCTTGATCCAGAAACCAGTCTGCCGAAATTCGCAGTGTTTCCAATACGATTGCAGCGAAAAGAGTTTCCACGATGATCATACAGATCAAGACTGTTGCAATTTTCGAACGATTTTTAGACGTTCTCTGGACACTTCGATTTAATGCTTCGCTTGGGCTGATCTTTGGTTCGTCCAGCAAAAGCGCAGGTAATGCAAGGAACCATCTCAGAAATAATCGGATGATGAAATATAGAGAAATCCCAACAAGTACTGAGCCAATTGCCACACCAAGCCAGAAAACGGGAGGTCGAAGAATGACAAGTGCATTAATATCGTGGTCTTGCCAAAGAGTCTTTAAAATCACGATGGTTAAAAAGCCGGAAGGGAAAAGGCGAGCGACGATGGCTGTCATCTGGATGATGCCTAGCCGAAATAACCTCACCCATTGAAGCAAAATATGACGAATAATTTCGACTACGGTATTTCGGCCTTGAGCTGGTCGGATGATGAGTATTAATCCGGCACTTTCAAAATACCATTGAGCGAGAAACAGGCCCCCGACAAGGATCATGGTGGCGATGCCAGGCCAAGAGATTAAAAAGGCAGCGATTTCAAAGTTGCCGATGGATGGTTTGCCCCAGATATCGACCAGCTTTTGCAGAGCGAAGACGGATACGGGAGCAAACACGAGGAAAACGAGGGTGCGGTGAATCAATTCGAAGCAGAGAATCGGCCCGATCTTGTCGCGTAACGTTTCGCGGATGAACGAGGTTATATCAACGACTAGGGTTCGGGCCGATTGCATTTGCTTTTGATTCTTTCAAATTACCAGATCCGGACACGTTGATCTTTTGGCAGGAAGAGCTTGTCGCCCTGTTTCACACCAAAAGCTTCGTAGAATTCAGGCAAGTTGCGAATCACACCATTGCATCGGAATTCGGGAGGAGAGTGGGAGTCTACGGTGAGCCGGCGCATCATTTCCGTGTCACGATATTTCGTTCTCCAGATTTGTCCCCAGCCAAAAAACAGGCGTTGCTGGCCAGTCAGACCATCAATAACCGGAGCTGGCTTGTTATTGAGTGACCTGATGTAGGCTTTATAGCCAATGGAAAGGCCGCCGAGGTCGCCGATATTCTCGCCGATTGTCATGGCTCCGTTGACTTTCTGATCAGGCATTTGAACGGGCGAGAAGCCGTTATATTGTTCGATCAGCATTTTGGAGCGGGTTTCGAATTCTTTTCGATCCTGATCGGTCCACCAATTATTCATGTTGCCATCGCCGTCGAATTTCGAGCCTTGGTCGTCAAAACCATGGCCAATTTCGTGTCCGATGACTGCACCAATACCCCCGTAGTTGACGGCGTCGTCGGCCTTCAGGTCGAAGAATGGGGGTTGCAGAATCGCGGCTGGAAATACAATTTCATTGAGGCCTGGATTGTAATAAGCGTTGACAGTCTGAGGTGTCATGAACCACTCGGATTTGTCGACAGGCTTGCCAAGTTTATTGAAATTGCGATGAAGGTCAAACTGATGGGTGCGGCGCATGTTGCCAACCAGGTCATCGCGTTTGATTTCCAGAGAGGAGTAATCGCGCCATTGATCGGGGTATCCGATTTTTGGGGTAAATTTGGAGAGTTTCTCAAGTGCTTTTTTGCGAGTCTCAGGGCTCATCCAGGAGAGTTCTGAGATGCTTTCGCGATAGGCTTCCACCAGGTTGGCCACCAGCGTTTTCATCCGCTCTTTGGCTTCGGGCGGGAAATGCTTTTCGACATAGATTTTACCAACGGCTTCACCCAGCGAGGATTCGACGGCCCCGACTGCGCGTTTCCAGCGAGGTTTTTGTTCGGGCGTACCCGTGAGTGTTTTGCCAAAGAAACCGAAGTTTTCATCGACAAAGGCTTTGGAAAGTAGTGGAGAGTGGTCGCGAAGAATATTCCACTTAGCCCAGACTTGCCAATCTTCAGCACTGATCGTGGTGAGGGATTTATTGAGCGCCTCAAAGAAACTTGGCTGTTGGACAATGATATCACCAAGTTCGGCAACTGGCCGACCCAGATAGGCTTTGGACCAAGTGTCCCAGTTGAAGTTGGGAGTGATTGCAGCCAGCTCGGCGAGCGTTTTCTTGTTGTAAGTTTGGGTTCGGTCGCGACGTCGAACACGATCCCAGTGGGTGCTGGCCAGGTTGGTTTCCAGAGCCATCACTTTTTCAGCGGATTGGGCTGGGTTGGGCAGATCGGCGAGTTCAAAGATTTTTGCGATGTGCTTGACGTAAGCCTCGCGAACGGGCTTGTATTTTGGATCTTTGTAATAGGATTCATCCGGTAGCCCGATACCACCCTGGCCGATGTAAACAATGTGCTGGCTGGAGTTTTTGGCATCCGTGCTGACGAATGCAGAGAATAGGCCACTGGTGCCGCGAGCTTCAAGCTGGCCGAGGACTTTTGCAATATCGGATGGTTGTTTGATTTGATCAGCAAGAGCCAGATCAGTGGCGATTGGGGTGATACCAAGCTGTTCGGCGGCCGATTCGTTCATGAACGAGGCGAACAGGTCTCCGACTTTCTGGGCTTCGCTGCCGGGAGCGTTGTCGGATTTATTGGAAGAGGCTTCGATGATTGCTTTTAGGTCGCTTTCGGATTTGTCAGCCAAAGCGATGAACGATCCGTAACTGGCTCGTTCGGAAGGAATTGCGGTATTCTTCAGCCAATTGCCATTGATATGTCGGAAGAGATCGTCTTGAGGCCGAACGGCCGTGTCGGTCGCTTTTGTATCAATTCCCGATATATTGGAAGGCTTTTGAGCGTATAGGCTTACTAGGCCTAGACCTGTGGTGGCAGCCAGTGCCACGGCAAATGAGCGTGTAAGATCTTTAGGCATCGTCAGATGAACTCCGTTTTTGAAAGTGCGATGCTAGGCTTGGAAAATTCCGAGTGTATGAAGTCTAAACGATTGTTGTATTAGGATGCCAGATCGGAATCCCGGATGTAATTTCAGAGTCGCTGCAAGGAAATGCGGAACGACTTGGAATCGACCCTCTATACAGTGCCGTCCGGCTTGTTTATTCTCAATAGACCAGATGGTTTGATTTCACAGGGAGATGGGAATACGTAACTAAGAAACTGGCAGAAGGCCAGGAAATTCCAGAAGATCTCATGAACACACACGCCGATGAAGGTCTGAACCCCAGCCCACCGACCGCCACAACCGAGTTTATCAAGGCTGTGAGGGCACGCGTTGGAGAGGTGGTTGTTGGTCAGGATGAAGTGGTGGAACGTCTTCTGATATCACTGTTTACTGGCGGACACCTATTGCTGCAAGGTGTTCCCGGGCTGGCCAAAACTCTGCTGGTGTCGGTGCTTTCCAAGTCGATTGATCTCGCCTTTAACCGCGTTCAGTTTACGGTGGATTTGCTCCCATCCGACATCCTTGGAAGTGAGATTCTCGACCCCCGCACCAACACCTTTCACACACGAAAAGGGCCGGTTTTTACGAATCTGCTGTTGGCGGATGAAATCAATCGGGCTGCTCCCAAGGTTCAGTCGGCACTTTTGGAAGCCATGCAGGAGCGTCGCGTGACCATTGGCACAGAGACGTTCGAGCTGCCTGCACCGTTTTTGGTGATTGCCACGCAAAATCCTGTGGAGCAAGCCGGTACGTTTGAACTGCCTGAGGCTCAGCTAGACCGGTTCATGCTTTGCCATCGGCTGAGCTATCCCACTCCTGATGAAGAGCGTGAGGTGTTGCGTCGGAATTCGCGACTGGGCGTGCGGCGGCAGGAACGTGGGGCAGTGGCCAAAACGGAATTCGATGTTTTATCGCACGAGCCGGTTGGGACGATCAACGATCTGGTGACGGCCATGGAGGCGGTTCACGATGTTTATGTGAGCGAGACTTTTACGGATCATGTGGTGGAGCTGGTCAATCGCAGTCGCAAGCACCCTGCCCTTGAGCTTGGCTGTAGCCCGCGAGCTGGGATTGCTTTGGTGAAGGCATCGCGGGCCCGGGCCCTGATTCATGGACGGAATTATGTGACGCCTGAAGATCTCTACCGACTGGCTGAAGATGTGATTCTGCATAGAGTTAGACTGAATTATGAGGCCTTGGCCGACGGCATGACGGGTCCGAAGGTCCTTCGAGAGCTTTTAGGGCCGTTTGGTGACAGTCTGCGACACTCATCAAGAAACGGAGCGGCCGCTCATGGAAGGGTTTCTTGAATCAGCGGAAGTACTTGATTCCAGGCAGTTTCTGATCGCGGTCAAACG
>CAMCFM010000430.1 GCA_945874095.1 Candidatus Kuenenia stuttgartensis | reverse complement strand
TTTTTGACCCGTATTAAGGGTAGACCGGTTTGTGTAAAATTGAAGAGTTGGTTCACTTTGAAGACTTACAGGGTATCAGATGAGTTTTGGGCTGTCGGTTGCATATCTTGAATCCCTCCGCTCTAAACATCAACAAAATAAGGGTTTGCTCTCATATGAATCGTAGAACGCCACAGAAACAAAGCCGAAAACGTCTTGGAATCTCATCCTTCAAGAAGGATTGGAGAGGCGAGCGTATTGGGATTCTGGGCGGCCTGCGCGAGCTCATCCTAGCGATACTTTGCGGAATCATGCCTTGGTGGTTTGGTGCCAACGATCCTCCGGCACTCTATGTTATCTCATTATTAATCATGGCTTTAGGTATTCTGACTCTCATGGATTCAGCCGTTTCTGACCGTCGGCGAGGGTTAAGCTGGTATGCGATTCTTGGGGTGTTACCTGTTCTTGGTCTAGGCTTGATTGCGGTCTTTGGAGCCATTCAGTGGGTTGAAATCAGTCCTGAGTGGTTATCAAAGCTGAGCCCGGCGCGATTTGCTTTATGGAAATCCTGGGGCGGGGGTGAATCCATCGTTATAGCTTCCAGCACAGAGAGTTATACACAGCCTGCCAGACTGGCCTGGCTTGATGCAGAGGTCTATGAAAGCGTGGTCTGGCTGGGCTCTTTATGGGTTCTTGCCGTGAGCGTGATGCGATTGCCGGGCCGCTGGGGTCCGATCAAGCGACATGGTTTGGTGATGGCGATTTCGGCATTGTTGATGGGCATTCAGTCGATGCTTCAGGCGATGACGTTCACAGGAAAGGTCTTGTGGATCCGTCAGGCGGGCATCGTGATTTCAAGTGCCGGACCGTTTTTTGTGCATTCGCATTTGGCAGCATATCTCAATATGGGCCTAGGGTTTGCGTTGGCACACATGGTGTTTTCGCGGTGGGATTCTGTCCAGGTTGAGGAGCATGAAGAAAGCCTTTTTGCGGATGATCGGTCAGGGGCAGGGCGAGGGTTTCTCCAGATTTATGTGTCCGCGATATTGATGGTTTCAGTGATGGCAACACGTTCGCGGGGCGGGATGCTCGCGATGGTGATTGGTTGCTCTGTGTTAGGCCTGGTGATCATTAAGGCGGCGGGGCGGATGCGGAAGATTTCGATGGGGCAAAGTGGCTGGCACTGGCTGATTGGATTTGCGGTGGTCTTGAGTATTGGCCTGACGATGCTGACGGATGTATTCGCGGTTTTTTCAAAGTCTAGAGGCGTAACGGGATCTGCTGTCGGACACTCCGCAGGGATACGACGTCAAGTTTGGGGTCTAGCTTGGCGAACCTGGCTTCAATCACCTTTATGGGGAACGGGTTGGGGGAGTTTTGTATGGTCCAGCCAAACCGGTTACAGGCCCTCGGTGGATCATAACACCCATGCCGAAAGCGATTATGTGCAAGTCCTGACTGAAGGTGGGATTATCGGTTCCATTCTCGTCATGTTAACTTTTTTCGGATTGATCTGGTCGTGTGGGCGACTGGTCAGGCGTTTGGAAAGACCAAATCACTTTGCCTTGGTTGGTGGAGCCTTGTTCGGACTTGTGGCAGTCGCATGGGGCAGCCTGACCGAGAATAATTTAAGGACAGCTGGTGTCGCGATACCCGCTTTGGTCACGGCGGCCCATCTTGTGCGTTTATCTAAAGGCTGGAAATGGTTTGAAATCAAGATGTCACAGGAAGTTGCGGAATCAACAAAAATTGGATTCACTGGTAGGGCAGTTGGAGTCATCGCCAGTGCTCTGATGGTTTTTGTGGCATGGTTTGGCTTGATCGAAACCAAGATGATCAACCGGGTTTGGACCATTTTAAGGCCAGCAGGTGTGCATCAGGCTGGCACAGATCTGATCGGTTGGGTTCCTTCAGATTTACCAGAGCCGGTTGTTGAAGATCGTCGATTGGCGTTGGCACTGGCAGAACAGATGGCTCCAGGCTGGGGCGACTACAATATTCAGAGAGCGATTATTGAGCTTGATTCATACCAGAAGAGGACGAAGCAGGCGCTTCAGCTGGAAGGAATTCCAGAAAAAGATGCTCAATCACAGTCACAAGTCTTGCAGGTTGCCGTATTACTTCGAGATCTACCTGAAGCTGATCGGTTGGCTACCAAACGAGAACTCCTATCACATCCTTTGATTCGAAATCATCTGGTGGTGGCCTCATCGAGTCTGGCAAAGGCTTGGAAAGAACAGCCTTCGGCAGCCTTGGTCCATTTGGAGATTGCGACACTGAACTGGCTTTATGAGTCTGGACAGACACCAGCCGTGTCGCTTCAAAGAGCATTAAGTCTGGCGGGCGATCGAGTTGATGTGCTTCTCGGGACAGGCCAGGCTGCGATTGCTTTAGGCGAGGAATCGATTGCAATCGAGTCGTTTGCTCGCTGTTTGGAAGTCCCTGATACGACACCTGAGATCACCGTTACTGATATCGCACCTTGGGTCACTCCTGATATCGTTGACAAACTGACGGACAAAATCCCAAGAGTTGCTGTGAGAGCTGCAGAAAGCTTGATTCCTGTTGAAGATACGGTGCGACGTCGATTGGCTGGCGACCGGGCCTTGGAGAAGTTGAGGGGTTTAGGTAATGCGGCAGATCAGGAAGCCGCTTATTTAAGGGCGAGGGCCTTGTGGTTGACAGGTGACCAGAATGAGGCGCTGATACAGATGAAACTCGCGGTCGCTTTAAATCCTCAGGACAAAGAGACACGGATTCGACAGGTCAACTGGCTAATTTCGTCAGGTAAAACGGCGAAGGCTTTGGAAGAGGCACAGGTCATGAGCTATTTCTGGCCCAAAGATCCTGTTGTGATGGATTTAATCAACAAGGCTGCGGACGCCGACTCGGCGGCACCAACGTCATCTACGAAAGGTGTCAAGGTGGGTTGATGATGATATTACAAGGCAAGCCAGAGGTTTTGAGGCGTCCGAATACCAATCTGACGGCTCCTGAAATCATGGAGCCTGGAACTCGAAAAAAGAATCCGATTGACGACACTGTCCGCTTGATACTAAAATGCAACTATCAACAGGCATTTGGTTTATTGCAGACAGTTCGGTTTGAATTCCGTACCTCTCCAGTGAATCAACGGGCCTTAATCAACCCCTTATCATTGGACTGTTTTTCAAGAGAAAACAGAATGATCTGGCAAAGGCCTGATAACGATCAGCAAATTGGTGGTGGCGAACAAGGGACCTTGGG
Source organism: Candidatus Kuenenia stuttgartensis (assembly GCA_945874095.1). Taxonomy (GTDB): domain Bacteria; phylum Planctomycetota; class Planctomycetia; order Isosphaerales; family Isosphaeraceae; genus QWQI01. The sequence continues at coordinate 1,052 of CAMCFM010000430.1, read as the reverse complement.
GGTTTCTGGCCACTTGGGCAAGAAAATGGCTGGCCCGAGATGGGCGAAAACCCCGGTTTTGGACAGGATGCGAGCAAGATCATGAAACAAATAGGTCATCACCAACATCAGATGCAGCAAGCCCGGCCAGCGCCGGCTGGCGATGCAAAGCAATATGTAGAAGATCTGTTTCTGGTCTTAAACGCCATTCGGCGGGGCTGGAGGCTGGTACTTCTCTGTCTTTTACTTGCTTTGACGGTCGGGCTTTTCCAGATCTTCAAAACCAAGCCAAAATATTCAGCGACAGCCCAGATTCTTGTGAATCAGTCTGGTGGGATGTTTGCCAACAACATGATGAATGGAGACCCGATCACAGGTGTGAACGGCGACTTTTTGACGAGCCACCTTGCGATCATTAAAAGTCAGGCAGTGCTTGATGATGCGATCAAAGCAGGCAAGCTGGACAACGTCACATTCAACGAACTTTACGTGAATCTCACTGTCACAAGGCTCGAACGGGTTTTGACACTGAAGTTTGACTCGGAAGACCCGACCAAACCTGTCAAAGTGGTCGATGCGGTGATTGATGCTTACAAGCGATTTCTGGAAAGCACGTTTGAGAAGAAGACGACCGATGTTGTCACTTTGATCTCAAAAGCTCGTGACGAACTTTCGATTGAGCTGGAGAAGGCTGAGAAGGATCACATCGACTTTCTCCAGAAGCATCCGCAAATGATGTCGGATGAAGCTGGACGTACGATGGTGACCAAGCGGCTGGCGGAATGGGATCGCGGAATCCGGTCAGCCAAGTCGGAGATTTTTCAGCTCACCACTCAGATTGACCATGCTCAGAAGCTCATGGCCGCCGGGGCCAGCGATGCCACGATCGCCAAGGCCATTCACACAGTGGCTACAACGATTGGGGCCGATGGTGGAGCTGGGATGCATGCAGAAATTGCGGCCATCGGGGATCATTCGAATGAGCGTCGAGCAGACAGTTCATTTGAAGAGTTGACCTTGCACTATGCTCAGATTCAGTACGCCCGGATCACGGCAGAACGGATGCTTTCCAA
>CAMCFM010000429.1 GCA_945874095.1 Candidatus Kuenenia stuttgartensis | reverse complement strand
GCTATAGACTTATAAAATTCCGACACCCTGCGGGACCGCCAGGTCAGCCACGGCATGAGCCCTGCTGAGCGAACGAAAGCCTTGCGATCATCATCATTTGCAAGCCTTTGAGACCACTCACCTTCGAGACCCGTTTCCTGAAGAAACAGTCGGAAAGTTGACTCATTCAAGCCCGCCTCCCAGCCGCAAGGCAGTCCCACTGGGGGAGTCAATGGCAGAAACAGACCACTGGCAACAGGCTTTCCCGCCCCGGTCCGCAAATCCGCCAGCTCACGGACTCTCTTGATCATTGCCGTCTCATAATTTTTAAGAGACCCGGGATCAAGTATCGGCACAGTCTTTTCGGAATCCATCTCATGATTCAGTAGAGATTTAGGCGCCAGTTCGAACCAGACTTCCATGCCATTTTCAACCAGCTCACGCGATGCACTTAACCAATGACCTGTGTGGTTCGACGCAAACGGATCTGGCAAGATTGCCCGACCTGCATGACTACTATTCATTTCTTTGAGAAGATTTACAGCAAATTGGCTAGAGCTCGAAGCTGGGTCTGTGCTGCCGGTTGTGGTCAAAAGGTCTTCGGCCTGATATCGCACAGCGACCATGCGACGAGGCGCAGTTTTCAAGGCTGGTGAAAGTGCTGAATTCACAATATTCGCAGGCAGATCGACCGCTTGGGATAATTGACAAAATAAGGAGGTCATGGCGAGAACCATGATAAATAAGGTTTTCTTCAGGATATGATACCGACGATGCATCGAAGACAAACGAGACGGCTCCGCCGTTGGATTCAGTCTGTCCATACAGACCCTGATCAGCCCAGTTCATCCATATTATCGGCCTTTCCCTATTTCAAAGTTGACATGGAAATCTGGAACCAAACGAAATTGAGACAAAACACAAGCGCGATCGACCAACATTTCCGATTCCCTGAGAGACGCGCGGGAACCGGTTTAAATATTCGGTCAACAGCCCTTAAATTATGACTTTAACTGACGTTCCAGCAACTGCAACGGGTGTAGAGCATCGATTCCTGCCAGATCTTCCACCTGGGCCCTGCAACTGGTGCCTGATGCCACAAGTATCGACTCAGGAGCATCTTTGACGGCCTTGAGCAACACTCTCTCGGCAAGCGCCTGACTCATCTCATAGTGCGACTTATCGTAACCAAATGAACCCGCCATGCCACAGCATCCACTATCAAGCTCATTCAGCTGAAGATCTGGAATCAGCTTCAATGCGGCCACCGTATCCGCCGTGCTGAAAACCGCCTTCTGCTGACAGTGGCCATGAAGAATGACCGATTTCCCTAGCGACTTAAATTCCAATTCGCCCTGCTTTGCAGCCATGACGAGTAATTTTTCGACCTGAATTGTGGCCTTGGACACATCCAAGGCATCGTCGCCAAGCCTCAGGTTCTTATAGTCGTCCGCCAGCATGGTCAAACAGCTTGGTTCCACACCCACAATCGGTATACCAGCCCTCGCTGATGGAGCCAGACGCTCGACCATGGCCTGAGCCTGTTCGCGACCAATATCGAGCAGGCCCTTGGAAACCGCCGGCCGTCCACAACAAAGACCCCCTACCAGCTCAACCTCATAACCAGCTTTTTCCAATAGCCTTACAGCTGATTGTCCAATTTCGGGATGGTTGTAAGTGGTGAAGCAGTCGTCCAGCAGGATGACCTTTCCGAGGGTTGATTTACCATTCCGAGAGATTTTTTGATGCGTCCTGAACCAACTTCGAAAATTCTTTGATCCGACAAAGAGCGGCAAAGTCCGGCGCCGATCAAGTCCCACAAATCGCTCCAGCAGTCGCTTCATCAGCTTCGACTGGATCATTCTGTTGGCTAAGGGGGCGAATCGAGATCCCCAGCGGTTCAGGGCATGCACATGCCCAAAGATCAGGGCCGCCAGATCGGGCCCTCCGCGTTCTTTATGGACCTGATGGAGAACTTCGCTTTTGAGTCTGGCCATGTCCACGCCTGACGGACACTCGCTTTTACACGCCTTGCAGCCAAGACATAAATCCATCGCTTCAAGCAGGCCGGGGTGATCCCACTTTCGATCTTTCCCAAGTCGCCCGCTCATCACCTCACGAAGCACGTTCGCCCGGCCTCGCGTGGAATGCTCTTCGTCCCGCGTGATCATATAACTCGGGCACATTGTGCCAGAATCCGTCTTTCGGCACGCTCCCACGCCTGAACAGAGTTCAACGGCCTGAGCCAGCCCCCCTTGATCATCGAAATCAAAGCCAGTGACATCGGGTACCGTGGCGAAATAGTCTGGGCTGATACGCAAATGGTCAGTCAGTTCCGGCTCGGCGGCGACCTTTCCGGGATTCATCTGGCTGGATGAATCGAACGCATATTTAACTTGCTTAAAGAGATCGAAAACCTTGTCTCCAAATATCTTGCGATTCCAGCGACTGCGTGCCAGCCCATCTCCATGCTCGCCTGACATCGACCCACCAAACTCGGCGACAAGGCTCGAAACCTCTTCCGCAATCGCCTCGAGTTGCTCCAGACCACGATGTGTCTTCATATTCAGAACTGGCCTGATGTGCAGGCATCCCACATCGGCGTGTCCGTAGCATGAAGCCTGAGCCCCGTTTCTAGCAATAATCTCCATAAACCGGTCGTAAAACTCAGGAAGCACCTGCGGATCAACCGCCGTATCTTCCACAAATGCCACCGGCTTTGCATCCCCAGGCATACCCATGAGCAACGAGAGACCTGCTTTACGCACCTTCCAAAAATTATCCTTGGCCGATGCCGTCAGGTTCTTGACGATCCCCAGTACGGACCCATTCCCAGCCAGTCCGTGTTCGATCAAAGCCGCTTTTGCGTTCAATTCCTCCGGTGTCTCGGCATAAAGTTGGGCCGCCAGAACGGCCTCCGGGTCGCCCGATGCAAACGTCACAAGCTTGGAATATTCTGGATGTGCCAATGCCAGATTCAGAATCATCCGGTCGATCATCTCGACGGCCGCTGGGCCACCAGCGAGATAGGCTGGAAGGCTGTTCAAAGCGTCTTTGATGGTTCTGTGAGAGACCACAACCAGTCCCTGGCACGGCGGAATCGGCACAACGCGCACATCGGCAGCCGTGATCACGCCCAAAGTTCCTTCAGAACCGACAATGATTTTGGCCAGATTGAATTGCCAGGGATCATCCTTCCAGCCCTCAGCCCGAACGGGCATCCCCGGGATGAATTCGTCAAGATTGTAGCCGCTCACCCGCCTTAGGATCCGTGGATAGCGGGCGATGATTTCTTCACGATTCTCGGCCACGAGATCGCGCACCGTTTTGTGCAGATATCCAAGCCGTCCACCGTTTTCAATCATCGTAGTCAGAGCTTTTTCATCAAGACCCTGGAATCGGGCTGGCATACCACCTGACAGAACCACTTCCACAGCCGTCACATGGTCAATCGTTTTGCCATAGCGCAAGCTTCTAGCGCCAGCCGAGTTGTTGCCGATCATACCGCCGAGGGTAGCTCGGTCGCTGGTGGAGACATCGGGGCCGAACATCAGGCCCAGTGGCTTCAGGTGACGGTTGAGCTGATCGCAGACCACGCCTGGCTCAACTCGCACGATCATCCGGTCGCGATCCACAATTCCAATCCGGTTCATATACTTTGAGCAGTCGATAATCAGGCCTGCTCCAATGGTCTGCCCGGAAAGACTTGTGGCGGCACCTCTGGAAATAATGGACACGCCAAGTTCAGCCGCAATTTCTACCGCCTTGGCCACATCTTCAGCGGATCTGGGCAGGAATACGCCAACGGGTGGGATCTCATAAAGCGAGGCATCTGTGGCATATAGAGAACGCGCAGTGTCGTCAAACCGGGCCTCGCCTCTGGTCTCTTCAGCCAGACGGGCGGCGAGCTTTTCGAGAATCTTATCCGTTAATGTGGCTTTGCCCGGTGTGGCTTGCATGTTCGACCTGATTCCGTGACGTGTGGCCTGAATGTATTTCGATTATAGGCATTTGGTGGTGACTTCGCGACTCTTCTGTAGATGTCGTATTCGAAACAAGCTGAGAAGAGCATCAGCCTCGCCGATCTCGACCTGAATTTGTGCGACGTCCATCCTCTTGCAAAATCAAACAAATCCGTTCATCCTGTAGTTTATTGACCGCCTTGTCTATTAGGCGTGAATCCAAATCTTCAGACACATCAGGAATTTCATCGACCATGACTCCACAAGAAAAAGCCGAATCACTGGGTATCAAGTTCACGAAACAGGAACCCGCATATCTGGCGATGGTGGTTCGCACAGGTAACCTGCTGA
>CAMCFM010000428.1 GCA_945874095.1 Candidatus Kuenenia stuttgartensis | reverse complement strand
AAAATGCCCTCAGTGAATAAAAATTATGTGCCTAATCAGCAGCTCAAAGATGGAAAGATCGTTTTACCAGCAAGTATGGCAAAGGTGGAGGGGATTCAGCTTCGATACGAGCCCCAGCCCCATAAAAACACGCTCGGTTTTTGGGTGCGAGTCGAGGATACAGCCCATTGGGAATTTACTGTGGATCAGCCAGGTGTTTTTCGGGTATCGGCACTGGTGGGATGTGGGCCAGGGCAGGGCGGGAGCCGGGTTCAATTTATTGTGGATGATCAGCCGGGACTTGAATTAACCGTACCTGATACAGGCGGATTCCAAGCCTTTCGGCCGATCGATTTAGGGACGGTTAAGATCGAAAAAAGCGGTCGACATGCATTTAAAATCAAGCCCATCATGAAAGCCAAAGCGGCGGTGATGGACGTTCGTGAGGTGAAATTGATGCCTGTGACATCACCATGATCTCTGTAAAACGAGAGATTTCATTAAGTGCTTTTGAGATTTGCGGAACCGGGCCAGAGCGAATAAACCGGCAGTTGCCATGGAAGATAAAATCCATGTGGATGGTTCGGGGATAATCAGAAACTTTGGAGCGTTGAAGCCGCTTGCAAAGACGGAGGACGTCGAGAACGACTTAACAAGGTAGATGGAATTGTTGCGTTCACTTGCAACAAAAACATCGCCGAGGCTGTCGATGGCGATCCCTGTAGGTCGGCTGATACTGGAATTAAACAGGGTGGTCACTCCAACGGTATTGACTTTGAAAATACTGTCGGAGCCATAACTGGTCACGAACAGGTTTCCGGTTTTATCGAATGCAAGTGCATATGGATTATTAAATCCAGTTGCATATGTTGTCATAACACCTGAGGTGGTGATTCGTGCAATGGAACCATTGCCGGAATTTGCGACATAGAGATTACCGAGATTATCGAAGGTTAATCCACGAGGCTGATTCATGCCGCTGACGATAACACTGGTATTTCCCAGAGCGTCGGATTTGAGAATTTTACCGGCTCCATAATCGGCGATATAAAGTGTCGAATCCGTTGGGTTGAACGCCAGGCCCTGAGGGTTTGACAAGCCAGAAGAGATGAATGTTGAGACCACTCCGAGACTATTGACTTTGGAGACGGTTCCGAGGCTGCTGGAGACAAAAAGGTCGTTCGAACTTGAGATGGCAAGTCCCGTAGGCGAACTGATCCCACTGGCGTAGTTTGATACAGAATCTTTGCCGTTGACGAGTGAGACACTGCTTGTACCGGAGTTGGAGACATAAAGTTCGAGACTTTTTGCATCCAGAATGGGGGTAAGCAGGATGATTGATGCCAGAGAAATCACGGAATACCAGCGATTGCAAAGATTCATCTTCAGGACACTCCACAAAACGAACAATCTGTAATCGAACGAAAATCAAGCCAGCCTTAAGCCGTGAAATTGGCTTTTTTGAAGGGCCTGAAATCGTCAGGAATCGGATCGTATAGGAACTTACTTCAGAACTCATCGAATTCTATCTAGCACGTATGTTATCGTCTTAAGAGATCTTAAGGCTTGACAAGAATTTCTTGATCGATCAAGGTTTATCCAAAAGGAGATCACTGGAATGACTAATACAACGAATGTTCCGGAATTTGCAACGGATCAGGATCAAGCTGATTGGGTGGCCGCGAATTTATACACAGCCGTCGTTTCGGACGCACTCGATTCGTTAGGGCTGCGGAATCAGTCACTGATGTCGGATGTCAGGCCGCTTGACGAGTCGCTGGTTTTGGCAGGTCGGGCGAAAACGGCGCGGTGGGAACCAGTCAATCCGAACGCAGAGCGGTTGGCGAACCCATACGAGAAGGAGATGGAGTATTTGGACTCCGGGCGACCAGGGGAAGTTTTTGTGATGTCCGTTGGACGCCATCCCGAGATCGTTCCCTGGGGCGAATTGCTCTCGACGGCATGCAGGGTTCGCGGAGCTCGCGGATTGATTACGGATGGGCTTGTGAGGGATTCGCGTAAGATTATGGAAATGAAGCTCCCGGTTTTTTGTACAGGTCGAAGGCCTCTGGATTCTGCGGGTCGAGGCGAGGTGGTTGCGTATGATGAGGCCATCCAAATCGATTCCGTGCGGATTGAGCCGGGTGATTTTGTCGTAGCGGATGCGGACGGAGTCGTCATTATCCCCAGAAAGGTGGAGCAAGCCGTACTTTCGATTGCCTGGTCGAAGGTGGTTGGGGAGAATCGCACGAGGGATGCGTTGTTGACAGGGCGACTACTACGTGATGTTTATGACGAGTTTGGTGTTTTATGAATGTAAAAACTGGTAAAGAAAATCGAGGAATGACTGGATAGACGCTGTTCCTATCTGCTATGTTAGACTTGTCGATCAATCTGTTTTGGTCGTAATCGAATTTCCTGAAGGCAATGTCCGCGGACCGGCGATGCAACACCTTTGGGCTCCGTGGCGAATGCGATATATTCTGGACTCAGTCGCTGCACGCAAGTCAGAGACTGAGACGATGACGCACAAGCACTCGAAACCCGAGTCAGAGCCATGTTTTGTGTGCGACGCCCTTTCGGCTGATCCAGCTTTGGATAAAACCAATCAACTGGTATGGCGAGGCGAACAAGCCTCTGTGATGTTAAACCGATATCCTTACAACAACGGTCATCTACTGGTCGTTCCTCACGGACATCGACCGGCATTGACAGATTTTGACGGTCCGATGCTTACGGAACCACTAGAACTGCTCAAGCGTTGTATGAGGTTGATGGATCGGATGATTGAGCCTCAGGGATATAACGTCGGCTTGAATCAGGGTCGTGTTGCTGGAGCTGGTTTACCCGGCCACCTGCACTGGCATCTGGTGCCTCGCTGGCTTGGCGACGTGAATTTCATGCCTACGATCGCGGACACTCGTGTGATTGTAGAAAGTCTTGACTCGTTCTACGATCGACTCCGATCAGAATTCATGCTGGAATTTCAGAGCTAATCTGCGCTTAACCCGTGCTTCATGGGTGATGCGGCCTTTTCAGTCCACCCTTTTTCCATCCTAGAATTTCTCCAGAATGCTGATATATTTCATCCGCGCCTCATTCCTTCTGATCGTTGGTGGAATCGCAGCCCGCGTTGCCCGGACTGTCGGCGATCAATTCAATCCATGGGCGTTTTTCGTAATCGTGATGGGCTTGGCCCTTCTGGCCCTGGTCTGGGATATTTTCACCGCACGCAAGAAAATTCAGACCGTTTCCGCGATCTTCTTTGGATTGATCGCCGGTTTGGTGCTTTCCGACTTGATTCGATCGGCTGTTGAGCCGACTCTGCAAGTCTGGTTTCGCGAGGACTTTTCGAAGTCGATCAACAGTTTATTGATCGTTTTCGTTTGCTTTACCTGTGTGACCACTTTGATTCAAACCAAGGACGATTTTCGATTCGTCATCCCTTACGTGGAATTCTCTCGCGAAATCAAAGGTCCAAGGCCACTGATTCTGGATACTTCCGTGATCATTGATGGTCGGATTGCCGATGTTGCCGAGACCAAGGTGCTGGATCAGGCCTTTGTCGTTCCACGGTTCGTGCTTCAGGAATTGCAGGCGATTGCAGACAGCTCGGACAAACTGCGACGAAACAGGGGCCGACGAGGTCTTGATATCCTGAATCGGCTTCAGAAGATGGAAGATGTCGAAGTCATTCTGCATGATGCCGATGTGGCGGAAGTGAATAAGCACAAAGAAGTGGATCACCGACTGGTGGCATTGGCGAAGCATCTTGGTGGCAAGGTGGTCACGAACGACTACAACCTGAACAAGATCGCCAAGCTTCAGGGGATCGACGTGATCAACCTGAACGACATCGCCAACAGCCTTAAGCCGGTGGTTCTGCCAGGCGAGCATATGATGGTGAAGATCATCAAGCGTGGTGAAGAGCAGGGGCAGGGAGTTGGATATCTGGACGACGGCACGATGATCGTGGTTGAACAAGGTGCACAATATTTGAACGATCAGGCACGAGTTCAGGTGACATCCGTTTTGCAGACATCTGCAGGCCGAATGATCTTTGGGAAGATTGATTCGGAGCGGCGTGCTTAGTTCCTGATGAGATTTGCGTAAACTGGCGGAGCAATATTTGGCGGATGTTGCTCTGCGATTTTTTACCTTTGGTTGGATAAACAGGAACTGTAAGACCGTGTAGATGCAGGGCGCTAGCCCAGAGTTTCTGCGTTTGAATCTAGCCGCCGGGCGCTAGCCCCCGGTTCGCGGAAGATAAATAATCGGCATGTATGAATCTAGCCCCTGGTTCGCGGAAGATAACCAACCGGTGCTAG
>CAMCFM010000427.1 GCA_945874095.1 Candidatus Kuenenia stuttgartensis | reverse complement strand
CGCTCTCCATCAAGCCAGCTCAGAACTGGTTCGCCAATTCCACCATTGATTTCCGAATGAACGTAAAGCCCGAATACCATGGTTCTATCGTGATCGGCATCGTTACGTAACTCGTAACGCTTCAAGTACATACCAGGTGGAAGAGGGCCATTTTCCGACTCAGGCCACGGCTCGGCCATGATCGCCAGATCAGTCACCAGAACTCGAAGCTGACCGTCCCGGTGGCTGAGCACGGTTTTCAGAACGGCGGTGCCAGGTTCGTAGCTTTGACGACTATCCCAGACTTGTTCGCCAAACCAGTCGATCTGGCCCGTTTCCGCGACACCTGCCACAATCCCACGAAAATTGGTGCGGCTCTGTGGGGCATCGCCTTCCGCTGGTCTGACATTCGAATGAAGTGCAGCAGATGGGTAGTAAATGTCATATGTGGAAGATCTTGTGTCGATTCTGGCCGTCGTCCGGCGATTCCCGATCAAGCCTTCAGGCATCGCCTGAACCACATGGCTGTGGTCGAGCCAGAGGGGCGGATTCGGTCTGACCACAGCGTGTAGAGTATGGGTGCGCAATTCCTTGTCATCGTGATTTCGCTTGGAAATCGCTTGAAATCGAATCTTGCTATTGATTCCCAAAGGAGGAATCGGCACGTGCCAATAACTGTTTCCAGCCTTGTTCTCAAGCCAGAATCCAGGCAGATATCCAAGTGACTGATCGTTCACAACCAGTTCCAGCCCCACGGTTTGGCCGACTTCAACCGGATGCGTTCCAATCACAACAAACGACCATTGGCCGGCGCGAACCGGGCCACCGTGTCGACCCTGAGCTGGGGATTCGATCCAGGTCGTGTGCATTCATTGCCTCAAAGCGATTGTAGGAACTTCCGAAAATTGCCTGGAAATCAAACCTCTCCTACTCGATCCTCGTGACCACTCAGGCAGATTATTGTAAACAATCCTTCAAACGGAATATATACATATTCGTTTTATTTCACGACAATCACTTTGCAGGGCATTGGCTGTACCTTCATGAAACCTCTCAAATCGGTGCGCTTTCAGAGTCATTCGAATATGTATAAAAGTCATAGCTGGCGTGGGTTAGGGTTGAATGCCCCAGATCTTGGGATATGGGCGAAATTTGCGGCTGAAGCCGGCTTTGATGCCATTGATCTGCCCCTTCGCGATCTGCTGGAGCAAGGCATTCCACCAGAATCGGTACGGCAAACACTCCATTCTCAAGGGTTATTATGTGGAGCAACCCCATTTCCATATGACTGGCGAGCTGGGCACGGAGAGTTTTTAATCACTCTCAAAAAACTCGGGCCATTTCTGGAATATGCTCGAACTATTGGAGTTATCAGCCTTTATACGCGAGTGGTGGAGTCTGTTCCGATCGGTCAGACACGTGATGAAGCTCTCAGATGGCATCGCGAACGGCTGGATCAGATCGCAGAGATGGTGGGTAAGTATCATCTGAGACTTGGCTTGGAGACGGTCGGTGTCATCAGCTTCCGGAATGGAAAAGAGCCGCTCATGGCCAACCTGAAAACGGTGCGTCACGAATTGGCAGAAATCATTGATCGCCACGTCTCTCTTGGACTGCTGGTAGATGCGTTTCATTTGCATGCTTCCAATGAAAGCCTTGAGGATGCTGTTGGGCCTCTCCACGATCGAATATTCGGTGTGCATGTGGCAGACCTTCCAACTATTGTCGAGCGGGAGAATATCATCGATGACCAGCGAGCCTTGCCGGCGACTTCCAATACAGTTCCTGTGACGGAAATTCTTCAGGGACTTGCGTCCATGAATTGCATGGCCCCTGTGATGATCGAAACAGTGAAATGCCCAAAAGATCTTCAGGGATTGCAACTCAGGGAAGCCTTGGAACTTGTCATGGACTCATTCAGAAAGGTCTGGCCAAGCGAGTGCTGATCTGAACACCTTCAGCCCTTAAATAACCCGCATGAAGCACGCTCGTTAAAATGGTCATAGATTAAAGCTGAATCTGATTGGATTTTCAAATCTGTTTTAAGCTGGCGATGTATGATTTCAATGAAATGAATTCCAGGCCGTCATCCAATCCCTTGGATACGTCCGTAAGAGTCACCCAACAAAGGGCTTTTGAATCATGCGCTACAAGACTTTGAGATCCATTCGCGTGGTTGGGCTGACCTTTGGATTATGGTTAGTCGGGACTGACCATCAAGTTGTTCAAGCGCAACAGGAAGTCTCCAGCTATTATACGGCACCAGGGTATTACGGTACGAGTTATGGCCGGGCAGGTTACGGAGCAGTCAGGACTTTCAGTAATTTCTCGTCGCCCGGGTATGGTCGATCCATGCGCCCTTACGCCGTGATTCAAAATCCATGGGGCTCGGGAATCTGGAATCAGCCTAACGCTGTGGGGCCTCAACCGGTCCCTTATCAGGATCCGTATCAGACCTGGGCAGTTCCAAATCGGTCTGGTCAAGAGTTGACACAACCGCTTCCACCGATTGGTGCCTATGCTCCTACACTTGGTCCAGGGTATGGGATGAGACGCCCGACGGCTTATTGAGTAGCACTTCCGGCAGAGAATTGATCTTTTCAGCCCGATGAAATCATCGACCTACCATCTGAATCCTGAACCCAAATTGTGATCGAGGTTCAGGATTTCATTTGGCTATATTTGATAATGATTATTCGAAATGGTTGAACACCGACTAGATGAAATTCGACTTTTTTGGTTAAATAGTCAAATACACAGCCCCTCTCCTGATCACATCCAGATGTCGAGAATCGAATCATAGATCATGTCATCCAACTTGCCGCTTATCGCCAAAGTTCGTCAAAACCAGCCTAGGCCAACTGTTGAGGATGTCGCTGGAACAATTCGTCGGCTCGTACTAAACAGCCGCATTCAAGAGCGTGTTCCTGCTGGAGGACGTATTGCCGTGGGCGTGGGGAGCCGGGGGATTCACTGTATCCAGACCACTGCCAGAGCCACCGTGGATGCTCTGAAAGAGCTTGGCTATAAGCCTTTTATCAAGGCCGCCATGGGCTCGCACGGCGGAGCGACTGCCGATGGGCAGCGGGAACTTCTTGCTGGGTATGGTATTACGCCCGAAAACATGGGTGTTGAAGTGCTGACCAGTCTGGAGACCCTCGAAGTGGGCATAAGCCCTATTGGGCTCCCGATTTACTTCGATAAAGATGCTTATGAGGCCGATGGTATTGTCTGCTTGAACCGGATCAAGCCTCATACCGATTTTCGGGCCGATTTCGAATCAGGCATTCTGAAAATGATGGTCATTGGGTTCGGTAAACAGCGTGGTGCAGAGCAGATCCATAAACTTGGCCTGCGTGGGATGAAAGAAGTTCTGCCGGCTGTGGGCAAGTTTCTGCTCGAAAATACCAAGTTCTCACTCGGGCTGGCCATCCTTGAAAATGTCGACGATCAGCCTGCCGAAATCGTCGCGATGGAGCCGGATCAAGTGCTTGAGACTGAGCCGAAGCTGCTCATCCGGGTGCGTGATCTGATGGGGCGGCTCCCGTTCGACCAGATTGACGTCCTGGTGGTGGGCGAAATCGGCAAAAATTACTCCGGAGCCGGGATGGATCCGAACGTGATCGGGCGACTGATGGTCGAAACTCAGCCTGACTTTGAAAAGCCGCTGGTCACTCGGCTTGCGATTCTGGACGTTTCTGACGAGAGCCACGGGAATATTGTGGGAGTGGGATTTGCAGATCTCGCCACCCAGCGAATTGTCGACAAAATGGATCCTGTTCCGTTCCGGATCAACGTGATCACCAGTTGTTTTCTCGAACGGGCCCGGATTCCAATCACTCTGCCAACGGACCGGGAAGTGCTGGAGGTCTCTGTTCAAACTTCATGGAGACTCACCCCTGATCAAGTGCGTATGGTGATTATTCCCAACAGCTTAGAGCTAAATACGATTTATGTCTCAGAGGCCATGAAGGCCGATGTGGAAGCGGGCAGTGACTTAAGTTTTGAGAGCGATTTCCAGCCGATCCCGATCGACTCCAATGGGATGGTCGAGCAGGAGAAGCTTTTCCCTGAAAGTGTCAGGGGCAAGCGGCGTTCGGGCGGTGGCGGGCATCACTCATGAGCCTGTGCCGATTTGGCGATGATGGTCAGCCCAAGCCTTTTCCAAATAAGCCGATACGGCTTTTAGCGCTGGATGTGGACGGCACGATTCTGGGGCCGTCAGGGCAGCTTGACGATCTGGTTCTGGCATCACTCCATGAAGCCTTGGAATCGGGAATAAAGATTGTATTATGCACTGGCCGCCGATTTCGTCGGGCCAGAGCAATCTCTG
>CAMCFM010000426.1 GCA_945874095.1 Candidatus Kuenenia stuttgartensis | reverse complement strand
ATAACTTCGATCTCGAAGCCTACATCCAAGTACGCAAAGACATGAAGAAGCAGGCCAGCGAGTGATCGCAACACACGTTTCGCAATATCTACAAACGATAAACACCACCATCATAAACCTTTGCATCGCGGTCAGCCTGATCGCATGCACGGGTTGCGGAGAGACTGGCGAACGACTTCAGGCCGACCGCCTGGAACGCGATCAAGCCTTATGGGCAAAATCCGGGCCATCTGATTATAACCTCGAGTGGCAGTCCATAAGCAGCCACAACCAATCGGTTTATCGAGTTTACGTACGCAACGGCAAGGTGGAATCCGTACGGTTGGTGCGTCCGGATGGTAAAGCGATTGCGCTAAAGCCTGCTGAACCAGAGTTTTACTCCGTTCCTGGACTTTTCCGCACCATTCGAGAGGAACTGGCCCAAAGTCAGCTAGCCACACCCTTTGGCCAACAACAGGGAACCACGGTGGTACTGACTATCCGGACCGATCCTGCGTTTGGATACCCAAAGCTTTATCGCCGCGATATCTTCGGAGTCGATCAGCGGATGGGAATGGATGTGACGCGTTTTGAGCCGACACAGGCCATCATTCCACCGCCTGATCCACCTCGTTAATCACTACTGGTAAGATCTTTAGATCAATTCATCATACACAAGACCAAAATGGCCAAATCAAAAATCAAACCTGACGAAATTATTCTCCCGCACCATACGGACGACCAAGCGAACGCGTGGTCTGAATCCGCCGCAAAATATGGCAGTGAGTTCCTCGATCCGTTTCGCGATTCAGTTGTAAACCCCCTATTAACAATGCTTTCCGAAATCGGTGCCGAGCCGTCTGCAAAGATGATTGCAGCCGACTTAGGATGTGGCACAGGGCCTCTTTTGCAAAGACTGCTCGACCAGTTTGGCGAGGTGATTGCGCTCGACTTCGCTGTAGAAATGCTCACCCAGTGCCGTGAACGACTTGGCCCTGATCGTTCTAAACGTGTTCGGTTTCTAAACCGGGCGATGCACGAGCTGGACGACCTGGCTGGTACGCTCGACGTCGCAGTTTCTGTTAACTCTCTGGTTATGCCAGACTTGCGTGTGGTTGACAAAACCTTGAAAAAAATCTTTGCCGCCCTCAAACCAGGCGGCCGTTTCCTTGGAGTTGTCCCATCAATCGACGCCATCCACCACCACAGCCTGATGCTTTGGGATGCTTATCTGGATCAAGGTTATTCCATGGAGGAGTCTGAGCGACTTGTGGCCACTCACATGGAACATCACATGTACGACTTTGCGTTCGGTAAATTTCGTTTCGGTGACCTGAACCAAAAGTTCTGGCAACCTGACGAACTCAGGTATCACCTGATGAAATCAGGGTTTACTGATATTCGAATGGTCCGGCTTGAGTACCCTTGGGACGACTCTCTGGCCGGATACAAACTCCTGAAGAATCACCCTAAAACTTGGGACTGGACATTCGAAGCACGCCGTCCCTTATCTTGATAAAGCCTTTATCAAGAACGCTTTTGGGCCACCATATTCACACCTGATCCGATGATCAGGTCGTGATCATAAACCCACTCGTACAGTCGACCCGCCTTTTCAGGCCTGAGCTCTCGTGGCTCCTCGAAACCTTCCTCAAGGTACCATTGCCGCAATTCCGCCAAAGTGTGATGGCTTTGATACTTCGGAGCATACCAATCGTAATTGTCGCAAAGTCGTAAGTGCTTATCTTCAAAGGTACTGAAGTTGATCAACTTGCTACCCGTCTGCTTTAGGCCGGGGACACCACCAGGGATGGTCAGCAGCTTTGACCAAACTTTCAGAACCGAATCAGGCAGACGAGTTGTCACTGCACGAAGTGCTTTATTGATAAGCTCTTGTGGCAACGTATTGCGGCGATAAAGCCAGACGGCCAGTTGACCACCTGGCTTGACAGATTTCGCCACTTGAGCGAACGCCTTGCGGGGTTCTGGGCAATGGTGAAGTACCCCTATAGAATACGCGAAATCAAAGACGGCTTCCGACAACGGCGGATTCAATAGATCTGCTTGTATAATAATGACTTGTGGAAGATCCTCGCAAACTTTGCGGGCTTTCTCGACAGCACTTGAAAGATCCAGGCCGACCAGTTGAGCTCCAGCTTCCCCAATCAATCGGGCATATCGCCCCCCACCCACTCCAGCATCCAGAACCTTCTTCCCAGCAAGATCTTGTGGCCAACATCCGGTTTTAGCATGAAACGTGGCTGTGTCCATCTCCGGACGAATCACTTCGTAACGATTCCACTGAACACCAAAACTCTCGATGTACGTCTCTCCAGCGAACCGGGGGATTGCACGAACGATCGGAAACTCGTGCTTCACAGAACCTTGGCATCGAATCAAGTCAGGTTCATGAAGAAGCAGATTTGAGTGGCACCGAGGACAACGAAGGGCACTGAGGTCGATACTGTAAGTGGAACTGTTCAATGGACTTGAGATCCTTGAGAAAGAGAATCCGCCTCAACCACCCGCAATCTCTTCGACAATCCGTTATGATGGATTGACTTAAAATCAAATCTAACACGCAATAGCGGCTACTGACCAGACCATGCCTGAAGTCACTCCTGAAAACGAGCCTGAAAGTCGTCGCTCATCAGATGATCTAGTCGCAAACCGCATCGTTTCGCACACTTCAAAAGCCATTCGCAAATGGTTGAAAAGCACTAGTCCATCGAGCGTTAGATCTGGCAGTAACTGGATCCTGGCGATTTCCGGAGGCCCCGATAGTGTGGCTTTGCTTAAGGCACTAAAAACGTGCTTTCCGGATCAGCCCCTGATTTTGGCTCATATGAATCATCACTCCCGCGATGGTTCTGATGTTGACGAAGAATTTGTCCGTCAACTTGCAAAAACCCATTCATTGACTCTTGAAATTGGCCACTGGGAGGCCTCTCGTGCAAGTCATTTTGAGGCAGATGCCCGTAAGGCGCGCCACGAATGGCTCACCACCATTGCGCTTCAACACAATGCCAGCGCGATACTTACAGCACATACACTGGATGATCAGGCAGAGACTCTGCTCATGCGGATCGCGCGCGGAACAGGCCCCACCGGTATGGTGGGAATCCGTCCCTGGAGAAGGCTTAAGGGCACACAGACAGACTTGGTGAGACCATTTTTGAAAGTCTCGAAGTCCGAAATCATGGACTTCCTGAACCTCTCAAACACCCCATTTTGCATAGACCCAACCAACACGGATACCGATCATCAGACTCGCGCGTGGGTTCGACAGTCGTTGATCCCAACCCTCAAAGATCGTCTCAACCCGCTTTCAGTTCAGGCTTTGGGTCGATTAGCCGATCTCATGCGTGAAGAACAGGACCAACTCGGCCTGATCATCCACGACAACTACAAAAAATGTGCGAAACCTGATCTGGTGAACCTCAAGTGCGACATTCATCCGTCCCGATTTCGAACGGCTGGATCCGCTTGGTTACGCCGCCAGATCCTTCGAAAAATCTGGTCTGAAATGGGCTGGCCGATGCGGGAAATGTCGCTTCAGCATTGGGTTAGACTCAGCCGATGGGTCTCATCCAGATCCATTTTACACGGATCGATCCTCCATCTTCCCGGCCATATTCAAGCCACAAGAACGGACTCCAGAATCCGTATTGAGCACCACCAGAATCGTTTACAAGTCATTTTAGAGGAAAGTGTTAACGACAACTTACCAATCCCGTTCGATTGTCCGGGCGAAGCGATTGCAGATGACCTTAAAATTCAGGCAAGCCCGCTTTCAACAATCCCGACCATTCCGGAAATTGTCGCACTCGACCCATCAGAATATGCTGCGATTGATCCAGAGAAACTGATTGCCCCAATTTTTCTCAGACATCCTCAGAATGGTGATCGTTTTGACCCGCTTGGCCTGCGTGGGCGTCACCAGAAACTTGTAGATTTTTTACGTATTCAAGGCGTTTCGCATCACGACAAGAACAAGACCTGGATCATGTGCGATCAAGTTGGTGTGATCTGGGTTGTGGGCCATCGCATTTCTGATCGTGTCAAAATCTCGCCGGAAAGTCGCTTGGCGATGCTCATTTCAGCCCGAAGAATTGGGAGCGATCGTTGATCAAATCTTCATATCGCCAGACGATCACACGCCGATTTCATCAGCTGATCCAGACAGGACCAAGCCTGATTTTGATTCTTGGTATCGCGTTCGTACTTAGAATCATTGCCTCTGTACTAGTGCAAGTGGTTGCCAGCAGACGTGGAACAGTTTGTCTGTTTGGAGACACTCCCATCTATTGGGAGTATGCCAAAACCATTGCCAGTTTCAGCACCTATGT
>CAMCFM010000425.1 GCA_945874095.1 Candidatus Kuenenia stuttgartensis | reverse complement strand
TTTGCAAGGCTCTGGTCGAGCGAATCCTGCCACATTGCATTTCCAATGGCTGATTCGAGGACTGTCACATTCAGCCGGCAGCGGTTCTTGAGATTTCCGATGTGTGGATCTGTCATCCGTGGATCGTCGGCGATCTGGTGTAGCCGATCAATGACCTTTTCAATCTCCTGACGATTGAATTGGGGCCATAAAAGCACCACCTCTGGATCGTCGAGTCTTAATGCAACCAAGGTTTGAAACCATCGGTCTTCTGTCTCAGGAGTTTTCGCAAGCACGGCGATCCGACAACGGTCGAGGAGTCGGCGATGCATGGGCATATTCGAATGGCGGAAAATTTTCTGGGCGTCCTCAAGAGCATCCCATGGTTTGCCGGTTTTCAAATATGCCTGAGCACGCATGGCACGGGCTGTGTTGACATCCGGATTCGACTTTAGAAAATCATTCAATGCGACAATCGCAGCATCGGCTCGATTCTGACCGATCAGAAGCCGGGCCCGAATCAACGACCATGTGGATTCAGGATTATGGCTTGGATCAAATTGATCCAGCAAATCCTGAAGCTCTGTCCAGCGTCCCTCAGCCACCAGCTGTTCGCTCCAGGCCTGAGCCGCCAAAAGCCTGAGCGACTGATTTGTGCCGCTGTTTTTTAACAGGCTGATCAATGATTTTTCAGAGTTTTCATAGCGTCCCATCCCCTGCTCTACCAAGCCTGTTTCAAGGTCCAGAAGCGACTTGACCTGATTGCCAATCGGGAGGGTTTGAAATTGCTGGCGAAGTGTTTTAAGGTCTTCCTCCGCTTGGCCATACTGACCTTGAATGCGAGCCATACGGGCTCGGTCGAGCCTGGCCCAGGGGCTTTTTGAGTCGAGTGAGGTGGCAATATCATAGCGGTCAAGACTGATCAGGAACTGCCCTTGATACTGCATCAATAATGCAAGTTCATGGTATCCCCAAGGGTCGGAGGGATTGGTTGCAATCGCACGCCGAAGCCACTGAGAAGCCTTATCCGGGCGTCCGTCAATCTGTGACAATCGGGAAAACTGGAGGCATGCCACAGGCGACATCTCCTGGCGAGGCTCAGTCCAGTTTGTCAGTGGAGGAACGCCTCGCTCAATCGCGGCTGCAAGGCGTTCGCGTAATATAATCCATGGGAGGCTTGATTCACGCAGGTTTGATACGGCCAGACAGATACTCAAACCATACTTTAAGGCTCTGTCCTGATTGGGTTTGATCATGGCGCAGACGGCTTCGAACAGGACAATATCTGTCCAGTCTTTTAATTGCTTGCGGCGTTGGTCGTTGAGTTGATTCACCCAATTTTTAGGCCCACTGGAATTCAGGTGAGCCGTGGGCTGGCGAAATTGCTCGAGAACTGGGAAAATCAGACGATTGACATCACTTTCCAGATCATCAATATCCAGCTCACCTCCAAATCGGGTGGCGTGAATGATGCGGTACCGCAGCCAGCCGATTTCGCTGATATATCTGTCAGAATTCGTGCGGGCTTCTTCCATTTCGCGAGTCTGATTGATATCGCGAACGGCCTGATCGAATATTTCCTTGAGTTGCGTTTCATTCGCAAGTCGTTCCAGAACTCGCCTTTGACTATTTAAGGCGCCGACATAATCTTCTCGTATTTTTGATAGGTTCGCTGTTTTTAAATCCTCAAGCGATTCGCGAGTCAACCGGTTCCATCGATCCTGCTGATTGGTCTGGTACATGCTATATCCAGGCCCCATAAGGATTACCGCTGCGACCGAGATGGCTGAAACCAAAATGGTTCGATTACGTCTCAGACCACGTCCGACTCGACTGGTCACTGGCTCCTGAGCATGGCGAATTGGCATGTCCGCAGCAATCGCCCGCAAATCTTCACTTAAGTGAGAGGCCGACGAATAACGCCTGGCAGGGTCAGGATCAAGGCATTTGCGGATCACCCGATCCAGCACAACGGGCACATCAGGCGCCACATCCCGCACGGATTTTGCCGGCAGCTTTCTGAGCTCCAGATTCTGACGAAGCAACTCTTCCCGGCTATCGGCCAAAACGACCGACTTTTTGACCACTCCTGAACGTGTTAGTGCCTCGTAAAGTACGGCACCTAAGGAGTATATATCGGCACGCTGGTCAACCAGACGAGTCTGGCCAGTCATCATCGCTTCCAGATGCTCGGGTGCCATATAGGCCAGAGTTCCGCCGATTCCTTCCTCATTGAGGGGCGCTGGATTCAGGCTTGATTTGTCAGCCAATAGCGAGACGGGCGATTGCATTGCCAGATTGAAATCGAGAAGCATTGGCTCGCAATCAGGCGTGATCAGAATATTCGTTGGTTTGATATCGCGGTGCAGAACCCGGCGTTCGTGGGCGTGCCGAAGTGCATCCGCAAGGCAAGCACCCCACCAGGCGACCGCTTGGGGAAACGAAAGTTCGGCCAGAGACCGGCGAGCGGATGAATCTCTGGCCTCGTCCACCAGATTCTCTGGCTGGAGCGAATCCATGAGCGTGATCATATCTCGACCATCCAGGCAACGGTCCCAGTCCGGATGTTCAATCACAGTATTTAAAGTGACTTGACCGAAATAAGGCATGCAGACCAAGTCGAAATGATGTATGCCAGCCTGCGTTTTCTGGTGCGAATAAATCGGCACAATGTGGGTGTGTTGAAGTTTGGCCAGCGTGAGCCATTCGTCATGCTGCCCGCGGGTGACCTTGAGAGCGACCTCGCGACCTGCCAGAGAAGCATCGTGAGCCAGATAAACCAGGGCGTAACTTCCTACTCCAAGCTCACCGACCAACTCGAAGCCTTCGACATTCTGACCGACCACCGGGAAGCCGTCCATGCGCTGGGCATTCGCCTCAGCTTCGTTTTCAAGTGCTTCACCAGCAACGGCTTCCTGAATCAGAACCAGCTCTCGCAGAGCCTCATATGCGGATGGAAAACGGGTTGCATACTCGGCCAGTCGAGGCTTCTCGCCTGCCTCCATCCGGAGCATGTACTCTTCAAATGCAAGGCCTGCTAAAAATTGCGGATTCTCACTGCAATGATGCACCAGTTCGAGATAATCTTCCACCTGGGCCGCTTCACCGGCATCAAGACGACAGGCCATATCCACCCTGGCAAGTGCCAGTAGGGCAGGAAGTTTTTCGGATGGATCCGCCGGCAAATAATCTTCAATGCGTGGACGACGGCCACCATGCAAGCCATTCGACTCATGCCATTCGCGCTCGAAAACGCGGGCCCGACGACGATTTGAATCGTCTTCAGCACGGTCCCAAAGCGTGGATTGGTCAGGCTGATGCGGCTGTGTCATGATCCATTCGGCGCCTTTCCAGGCGAACGCGCAAATCCTCCAGCACACGTTGAACGGTCCGTTCGGAAATACCGAGCTTGTCGCCAATCTCTTTACTGCTGTGTCCGTCAGCTTTTAAGTCGATCAAAATCTGCCTGTCCTGAGGCACCAGACTTCGCCAGTGCGAGAGTTCATCGGCTGCCTCAAGCAAATCGGCGGCGGATTCGGTGTCGTCGGCTGGATCGAGGTCTGATCCAGAATTTCCATGAAATGCCTGAAGCCGATGGATATCGGTCTTTTGAGCGGTCTCGCGGCGATATTGGTCAATCACCTTGTTGCGAGCCATTTTACTGAGAAATGCAAACAACTGCGACGAGTCTTTGAACTCCAAAGCGGCATCGCCAGGGGTTTCGGGAATCCCGTGATGATCTTCAACTGGCTCGCCACTGATCCTTTGAAAAAAGCTCCTCCAGACACTTTGCATGATGTCCTGAGAGTCGAATCTGGACCTCAGAACCCGGGGCAGACATCGCCTGACCACCAGCCTGACCTGAGCCTCATAACGATCCAGAATATCGGATGCCGCAGATTGATCGCCCGATTTTAATCGGCCTAAAAGCTGGGCCAGACAATCTGCTCCGCAGTCGTCCCGCGACCAGTCCCTGCTTTTAATGCTCGGCAAACGAGTTTGATGTGCTGACATACGGCCCGGTTCCTTCCCGTCGAGACTTCCATTGCTCATTCCGTATCCTCCCTTGTACAGTGGGCCGATTCAAAAAGCAACAAAAAGAATAAAAACTTTGCGGATTTTGATCTTGGATCTTTCGTTTATTTCTGGCCAAGCCCCTCCTTGATTTCAATCTGGCGGTCAGCCTTGAGATTCTCCAGACGATCCACAGTCCCTGATGGCCAGAGAACTTCCACCCATTTGATGTCTGATTCGCTGCCAAGTCCAAAATGCAAGCGACCATCAGGAGCAGATTGAAATGAGCCTCCACCAACTCTCCACTGCGATTTTTGACTGTTCCCAAAATGGACAGT
>CAMCFM010000424.1 GCA_945874095.1 Candidatus Kuenenia stuttgartensis | reverse complement strand
ATGTTCCGGAAGAACTTCGAGCAGGCGTTTCTTGGGAAGGATACGTCCGAAGGTTCCCAGCCTGTTCAGAGGGGACACTTCTGCGCGATTGTCGATGAAGCGGATAGCGTGCTGATCGACGAAGCCAGAACCCCATTGATCATCGGCGTGGAATCGAACCCTGACCACGACGAAAGTGCAGCCTATTTCGGTGCCGACGAGATTTCCTTAACCCTCGTCCGCGAAAAGCATTTCAAGTGGAAGCAGGAAGAGAAAAAGGCTGAACTGACAGGCCTGGGTCGACGTGCTGTTCAGATGAGGGCCAACCATTCGGCTTTCTCTGCAATTACGGTGGACACTCTCTATGAATATGTGGAGCGTGCACTTAGGGCCAATATCGGATTTCTCCGCGACCGCGATTACGTCGTGATGGACGGAGAAGTGGTGATCGTCGATGAAAGTACCGGCCGGGTCATGCCGGGCCGACAATGGCAGGATGGTCTCCACGGAGCTGTTCAAGCCAAGGAAAAGCTCGAATTCAAAGGCGATACGTATAGTGCTGCACGGGTGACGGTTCAGGACTTCTTCCTGCGTTACAAAAAGTTGAGTGGAATGACAGGTACCGCCTGGCAGGACTCACGCGAGCTCAGGAAGATCTACAAGATCGGCGTCTTTCGGGTTCCCACAAACAAGCCGAGTAAGCGCGCCTGGGAAGATGACCGCGTTTTCTCGACAGAGCTCGAAAAATTCGAAGCGGTTGCGAACAAGATTGTGGAAATCAACAAGTACGGTGGTGCTGTTCTGGTCGGTACACGTTCGATTGCGAAGTCAGAACTATTGAGCCAATTGCTGCGTGAACGAGATATCGACCACCAGGTTTTGAATGCAAAAAACCACGCCATCGAAGCCCAGATCGTCGCTCAGGCTGGCCAAAGGGGCAAAGTCACAGTGGCGACCAATATGGCAGGCCGGGGAACGGACATTAAATTGGGCGGTGGGGTGGCTGACAACGGTGGCCTGCATGTGATCGGAACTGAACGCCACGAAAGTCGCCGGATTGACCGCCAACTGGCTGGCCGATGCGCACGTCAAGGCGACCCAGGCTGGGCCCAGTTCTTTATTTGTCTTGAAGATGAAATTCTCGATGCCTATACCGAGAAAAAGGCGGATAAAATCAGGGATCGACATGAAGGCCGTGGAGAGCTGACTTCCAGCACCTTCCGGCGTCTCATGATCCGAGCCCAGTTCAAGAAAGAACGCCAGCATTACAAGGACAGAATGCTGCTCATGCACTATGAAAAACAACGTGCTGAGATGCGAAAAGGCATGGGCCTGAATCCCGTGCTTGGTTGATCTCTCAAAGGTGTTTAAATGTCTTAAGGAATGCAGGTGGTAACTCTGGACATCCAATCCAGTAAAGTACCATCTGCTTGCTTGGATTCCGTCCAATCCATCAGTCTGGTAGCTGTTGTTATACGGACTCAGAGGTTTGTTGATTGGAAATTTCTCACATGCAGGCATAAGCTGAAGTTTCATTTTGTGAAACTTTAAGAAGCCAAGTTTGGCGAACCGCTGACCGATTGTGTATATTGGGCATCAGTAGTCGTCCAAATCTGTATAAGCAGAACAGGTTTAGTCTCTGGATGGAGAAAAAAAAGAGTCCATGTCGTGGTTCAACGAAGCGGTCGATGACTTTCATGTCAACCTGAACATCAATACCGAGCTGGAGATAGGCTGTTCGAACGAGTCTGTTTTCCACTACTTTGAGATCTTTCACCGCGTCTATCCCAAGTTACAGAAGTTTGAGGCCCAGGACACTCCGGAATGGATTCGCGTTTTTGAGGAAGACAAGGATGCAGAAGGATATCGCTGGCTGACAGTTGAGAAGAATCGGGTCGCCGCAGGTCACACGAATCCCGCAAGTCTTGAGGAAGCCTATAGCCTTCACCGCAAGGTTCTTGATTTTGCTCCAACAGCTCTTTCCATAAGCACTTTAAACGTGAAAGCCATCGACTTGATGTATGGTTTTGACATGACTTATAAAGGCAATCACGACGAAGTGGTGGCCCGAGCCCTGGCCCCTGCCTGTTTCGAGCGGCTTCTGGACGGGCCTGAAACGCGTATCATCAATTTCGAGCCAAACATCACGTTCGCAGTCGACGATGCCTGCAACATTCAGTGTCGCCTGGCGATCGAGACCCGCTCGACCGTTCCCCAGATTACCAGCGGTCGGTTCGATGAAAACCAGTTCTCCGTCTTCTTTACCGTCCGTCAATATTGGACGCCTCAGGACCGGAATTTTGTGGAAGCACTGGACCAAATGAGCACGATCGGCGAGCGGTTCGTTGATCTTAAAGTCATCCCTCAAATCATCAGACCACTGGCAGAAGCGATCTCCAAAAAGTGATCGCCCTCTGACAATCTCGTATTTTGCTGAACTCTCCAACCCATCTCCTACAAAGCCCCAACCAATCATGACCCCACGACTTTCCTACCTGGCCCAGAATCTGAACACAGAAACGGCATTCTCCGTACTCGCCGAAGCTCGAGCCCTGAAGGCCAAGGGCAAGGACGTGGTCGAGCTTGAAATCGGCGACAGCCCGTTTCCAAGTACGAATCATGCCAAACTGGCTGGAATTGAAGCGATCGCCCGGAACATCACCGGCTATTGCCCAAGCCTTGGGATCCCCGAACTTCGTGAAGCTGCGGCGGCCATGATGGGCCGTGAGTTTGGTGTGAAAGTTGGTCCTGAAAATATCGTGGTTGCATCCGGCGCAAAGCCATTTGAAACGTATTTTGCGGAAGTATTTCTCGAGCCTGGCGATGGTGTCCTGATCTTCAGCCCACACTTTCCCACCTACACGCCAAACCTCGATCGCCGCGGTGTCAGGTCCGTTTTCGCTCCCTTGAAGCATGAAAATCAGTTCCGTCCAACTGCCAAAGACGTCGAACATTTTCTGGCCACCGACCCAAAGCCTCGCGCCATCTTCCTGAATTTCCCTCATAATCCGACCGGTGGTGTGGCTGAAGAAGCCGATTTAAAAGCCATCGCGGATGTGGTTCGTGGCACAGACACACTCGTTTTTTCCGACGAACCCTACTGCCATATGATCTGGGAAGGTCGCCACGAAACCATCCTAAGCCAGCCTGGAATGCTCGATCAAACTCTGGCCGCCTACACCTTTTCCAAGAGCTATTCGATGAGCGGCTGGAGGATCGGTTTCGCTGTGGCTCATCCGGAAGTCGTTACATCGGTTGGGAAACTGATCAATACCTCGATGTCGTGCAGCCCACCTTTCGTCCAGCTTGCAGCCGCTGCCGCCCTCAAGCACGATCACGCCCAGCGCGACGAATACATGGACCTGTTCCGTCGCAAAGTCCACCTTCTGTCAGACGGACTTGCAAAAATTCCCGGAGTGAATGTCAACCGACCAAAGGGAACTTTTTATGTATTCCCTGAAGTCAGCGAGATTTGCAACCGTCTTGGAATCACCTCTCATGGCCTGGCGATGTACACACTCAAAGGTGCCGACGATCACTTTGGTGTGGCTTGCCTGGGCGGTGAATGTTTTGGTGAAGCTGGCAAGGGTTTCCTCCGATTCAGCTGTGCTGAGCCGGACCACCGGATTGAACAGGCTCTTGAGTTCTTGCCAGAAGCATTTGCAAGGCAGGACAGAGTCGATAAATTCCTGGTGGAAAACCCTCAATTTCGGCTCAACGCTTAATCAGGCGAAAAAAAAATGCAACTGCAAAGCCTGATCGCAATCGCAATCCTGTCAACAAGTTCAGCCTGCTGGGCTCAGGCAGCTTCGCAGCCTGGGAAACTGGTTTTGGAAGGTTCCAAAGCTGAACTGACCGGCGAGCGATTGCAATGGGACCTGAAATCAAAATCTGTGAGAGGACTGGCGAAGCCTTCCGAATCGCTATCCTGGAGCTTTCAGATCGAGAAATCAGGATGGTATCAGGTGGTGGTGCATTATGCATTAACCGACGACAGAAATGCCGGTAAATCGGCATTCAACGCTTCAATTGGTGACCAGAATCGGCTTGGCCCGATCCATTCCACCGGTTCCATGGACCAATATCTACCACAGGTGTTGTTCGATCCTATGGAATTAAAAGCGGGTGGTCATCAATTGAAATTGCAATTGAAAGATTCGCCGAAGTCATCTGACTTGCATATCCGCAAAGTCGAACTTGTGAGAGCTCGTGAACCAGGCGTGCCGTGATTCTTTTCGATCAAATCTGACTGGACATTCTAGAAACCAATATCAGGACAGTTAACCACATGCATTTCGACTGGATTCTTCGCGGCGGTTGGGTCATCGACGGCTCCGGCGCACTCCCATACA
>CAMCFM010000423.1 GCA_945874095.1 Candidatus Kuenenia stuttgartensis | reverse complement strand
TGGGCTCCTGAAGTCTTCTGCACCGGCCTTAGGAACGTCTGGAAGTTCAGCTTCGACCGCGAAAATGGCCGCTGCTGGGCGGGAGATGTCGGCCAAAACCTCTGGGAAGAGGTCGATATCATTGTCAATGGAGGGAACTATGGCTGGAGCGTCCGTGAAGGCAAACACGCCTTCCCTCGTCGCCAGAAGGTGACCAGCAGCGTTCCTAAAATTGACCCCATCGCTGAATACAACCACAGTGAAGGCAAAAGCATCACGGGTGGCTATGTTTATCGTGGCAAAAAGCACCCAAGCCTAGTCGGGCTATATGTCTACGGCGATTTCGAGTCGGGCCGTGTCTGGGCCGTACGCGAACGCGAACTCTCAGGTGAAGCTGAGGCCGTCGCTGAAGTTCTCGACCTCAAAAAGAACCCACGTATCCAGATCGCCGCCTTTGGCGAGGATCATGCCGGCGAGCTCTACATCATCGGTTTGGATGGTAAAATCTACTCCATCGCCCCAGCCGCTAAGTAAAGCGTCATCATTTTCATGATGCCTAACCTCCCTCAACTCTCCTGATTTCAGAAGGTTCCCGCATGTTGAATCACCGGCCATTCATGACACTGGCGTTTGGCCTGGCCCTCTCGGCCATGTCCTCAACGATTGGACTGGCTCAGGGACCGCCGAAAGCCGATCCGAAATCGGCTGAAGCGAAAAAGCCTGAGACAGAGCCAAAAAAGCCGTCCGAGACAGATTTAAAGAGGGAATACGACTTGGTTTATACCAAGGCCGGCACGACCGAATTAAAGCTTGATCTGGTTCGACCTGCGGGTGATGGAGAGCCTCTTGCAACCGTCATCGTGATTCATGGAGGAGGCTGGCAGGGTGGCAACAAGGAGTCGAATCGTCGATTTCTTGACATGCTTGCCTTGCGAGGTTTTGTGGCAGTTTCTCCACAATATCGGCTCGTTCCCAAAGCCACGTTCCCCGCTCAGGTACACGATGTAAAAGCCTCTGTGCGCTGGCTTAAGGCCAATGCTGCGAAGTATCGGATCGCGCCTGACCGGATCGGGGCCATGGGCTTTTCAGCCGGTGGCCACCTGGCTTTGATGCTGGGCGTGACCGACGGGAAGGACGGACTTGAAGGCGACCTTCCGCCGTTGGGTCAGAATTCGAAGATTCAGGCTGTCGTCAACTACTTTGGTCCGACGGATCTTGATGCAGACGATCTGCCTGCCGTTTCCAAGCCTCTGGTCGACGCATTCTTGGGTGGCCCGGTCAAGGACAAGAAAAAAGAAGCCTCGCAAGCCTCTCCACTGGACCTGATCTCGGAAAACGATGCCGTTATCCTGACCTTTCAGGGCACGAAAGACCCTCTCGTTCCTCACACCCAGGCCACCAAACTGGCAGACGCCATGACTGCCAAAAATGTGCGAGGCCGAGTCTCACTTTATGTGGGCGATGGGCACGGCTGGGAAGGTATCGAAGCGACAATCATTGAGGCCGCCGATTTCCTTGAGCAAAACCTCTCGAAGAAGCAAGAAGGTGGACGAAGGCGCCGCAAGCCTTGAATCCAATTTTGAATGACTTACGTGTAAATCTGGGGTGTAATATGTTTCAAGACGTACTACATCCTACTTTTGTAATTTCGTATAACTGGACAAGCTATAAGGCGTTTCGATAATTCCACTGACTTCTAAAATGAAACCCCAAACAAATTAGGTTTCACATAACATGCCTGACTCCAAAAAAAAATGTAAGTAATTGTCACTGTTTTCAGATTTTGATAGGGTATGATCAACTACACAGAATTCTTAAAAAAAACACGATTTACGCAAACATTAAGAATTGACATTTGAAAGAGGAGTCTTAGAATAGGCAATAGGTGTCTGGTAACGACAGATTCCCAATGGTATGTGAGATTGTCTCACATTCTCTTCCGGTGGGGCCTTTAATGGAGGAAGAGTTTCCATGACGCGACGTGCTCCGACGATCCCAGACTCAGAACTTGATGTCCTGAGTGTACTCTGGGAACTAAAGACTGGTACTGTCCGCGAGATATTGGACACTTTGCATAAACGTGGCCGCGAATGGTCGTATGCGACCGTTGCCACCCTACTCGATCGGCTTGAACGTAAGCAATTCATATCGTCAAATCGAGATGAACTCGCGTATGTTTACAAGGCGTTGATACCTGCTGATGATGTCCGTCATCGTCGGTTGTCAAACATCTTGGAAAAGCTCTTTGATAACGACCCTTCCGCACTTGTCATGCATGTGGTCAAAACATATCGAATGAAGCCAGAAGAAGTCGATAAGCTCAAAGACGCCCTGGAAAAGGGTGGCCGCAAGCGAACCCGTGCTGCCTCTACTGCGAAAGTCTGAGACTCTCTCGCAAGAAGCAAAGCACGATAATAGATCTTTAAAATGCTTGCTTTCAAGCCTTTGTCTCTCGGCAAAGGCTTTTTTATTTCGGTTTCTCAGTCTCATGCGTATTTCCATTCGCCTCCAAATCTGGTAGTTATCTTATGGAACTTCCTTTAAAGAGAATGCATCTTGCGTTGGGGGCCATATGAGCGAAGCCGTCCTGACTAATGAGCTGGTCAATCAAGCCCGTGAGGGTCTCAATCGTTTAACCCAGCAACTCAACACGGTTGTCGTGGGCAAGCCTGAGCCGATCCGAATGGCCCTGGTGGCTCTTTTATCAGAAGGGCACGTCCTGATCGAGGATGTCCCAGGGGTCGGCAAAACCCTGCTCGCCAAAGCCATTGCCATCTCCATCGACACCCCCTTCCGACGTATCCAGTTCACCCCCGACCTGCTCCCCTCAGACATTCTCGGCTCCAGTATCTATTCTTCAGCCACCAGCGAATTCCTGTTCAAACCCGGTCCGATTTTCTCAAACGTCATTCTTGCCGACGAAATCAACCGCACCACGCCCCGTACACAAAGTGCACTTCTCGAAGCCATGAGCGATGGTCAGGTCTCGATCGAAGGTACCACACACATACTCGCCAAACCATTTTTCGTGATGGCGACCCAGAATCCTTTCGAATTCGAAGGCACTTATATTCTGCCTGAAAGTCAGCTCGACCGGTTCATGCTACGTATCAAAATGGGCTATCCAGCCCGTAGCGAAGAACGCCGGATCCTGACCATGCACCGTACCGGCTCACCTGTCGAACTGCTCAGGCCAGTGGTTACGGCGGATGAGATTCTCGCCATGCAACAATTGGTCCGCCAAGTGCGTGTGGACGATTCTGTGGCAGACTATCTCCTTGAAATTGTTCGGGCCACACGAGAAAGCGACGATCTGCGAGTGGGCGTGAGCACCCGTGGAGCACTCACCCTTTACCGGGCTGCACAGGGATTGGCCTACATCTCAGGACGAGATTTTGTCGTACCTGACGACATCAAATCGCTTGTCAGCCCGATCCTGGCCCACAGAATTGTTGGGAAATCGTTCTTGAATGCAGGCGAATTCGGGGCCGCTGAAGCGATTCTTCGAGACATTGTGGATCGCATCGAAGTTCCGGTCTGATCTCATCGGTCAGTGTGGTTTGACTAGAGACGAAAAAGCACGATTCTCAAGCAACCCGGTGGGCCAAAGATGGGCAATCAGCGAACATCATTCTGGCGACGATTATGGTTGAAAGCCGCTGACTGGCTGCTCCCAACCGAACGTCTTCGTTCCACCAAAGAAGGGCTCGGATACTGGGTGAGCTGGTTCGGCCTTGCCCTGATCGGCTGGTATCAACAGATCAACCTCATTCTGCTTGTATGTGGGATTGCCGCCGGCCCGCTCGTGACATCATTTTTCATGAGCACGGCCATGCTTCGTAAAGTCAAGCTCAAGCGTCGATTACCGATCAACATCTTCGCTGGTGATCCACTCCAGATTGATTATCTTCTGGACAATTCCGCCCGCTCTTCTGCAGTTCTGGCCCTAACCCTGCAAGACGAATGGGTCCCAACAGAACCCATCCCAAACGCCGTGAGCTTTAAGCCAAACGCATTTTTCTCAAGGGTGGCCGGAGGGACCAAAGAGCGTGCCAGGTGGTCGATTCAAGCACCCGCCCGGGGCCGTTACAAAGCCCAATGCATGACCCTCCTGACCCGTTTCCCGTTCGGGCTGATGGAGCGTTCGAGCCTGATTTATGATGAAGAATCGATTATCGTCTATCCACGGGTCGGCAGACTCACGCGCCGATGGCAGTTGGTGCATCGTGAATCAAGCCAGACCAGGCGGGGCCAGCGCCATGACCGGTCCGCTCAGCAACAGGAATATCACGGACTAAGAGATTATCGTCCCGATGATAGCCCAAGATGGATCCACTGGCGTACCAGCGCCCGGATCAA